>JANMYC010001014.1:0-2050 GCA_031381715.1 Saprospiraceae bacterium | reverse complement strand
ATATCCGCAAAAAAGCTTGAAATCACGCAACGGAACCCGTAATCATAAATAGCCCAAGCAGCATGTTCACGGCTTGAACCACTGCCGAAGTTTTTACCACCCACGAGGATTTTACCAGAGTAAGTGGGATTATTCAAAACGAAATCAGCCTTTGGCGTATCGTCGCCGTTATAACGCCAATCTCTGAAAAGATTATCGCCAAAGCCTTCGCGCGTGGTCGCTTTCAAAAAACGAGCGGGGATGATTTGGTCGGTATCCACGTTTTCAATGGGCATGGGTACAGCGGTACTTTTTAATATATTGAACTTATCGTAAGCCATTTCTTTATTTATTTTTTAAATAAAAAATGTAAAATTTCAAATGTAAAACCGCAAAAGTCCTTCTTATACTGAGGGGGTACTTTTGCACCTGCCTGACGGCAGTCAGGTTTTACATTTATTATTTTACGGTTTTACATTTTATAAAAACTCTCGCGGGTCGGTCACTACGCCCGTTACGGCAGCAGCAGCAGCAACAAGGGGGCTTGCCAACAATGTGCGCGCACCCGGACCTTGACGACCTTCAAAATTGCGATTAGAGGTACTCACAGCGTATTTTCCAGCGGGAATTTTATCATCATTCATTGCCAAGCATGCTGAACAACCGGGCTGACGGAGTTCAAAACCTGCCGTCGTTAAAATATCTAAAATGCCTTCTTCTCTGATTTGAGCCTCCACAACGTGCGAACCCGGAACCAACCAAGCTGTGATATTATCCGCTTTTTTACGTCCTTTCACGATAGATGCAAATGCACGGAAATCCTCAATGCGCCCATTTGTGCAACTGCCTAAGAATACATAATCCACCTCTTTACCAATAATGACCTCATCTTCCGCAAAGCCCATGTATTTTAGGGCTTTGTGATAACTTGCTTCCCCGTCTTTGACTTGATTAGCCATCGGGATATGCTTCGAGATGCCCGTGCCCAAGCCTGGATTAGTGCCGTAAGTAATCATCGGCTCAATATCTCTTGCTTTGAAAGTGTACTCTTTATCAAAAGTAGCGCCTTCGTCTGTTTTCAATGTTTTCCAATATTCAACTGCTTGATTCCATTTTTTACCTTTAGGCGATTTTTCACGTCCTTTGAGGTATTTGAATGTTTTACTATCGGGGGCAATCATACCACCACGAGCACCCATTTCAATACTCATATTACACACAGTCATACGACCTTCCATGCTCATTTTTTCAAAAACACTGCCCGCATACTCCACAAAATAACCGGTAGCACCACTCGCTGATATTTTTGAAATAATATATAAAACAACATCTTTGGACATGACGCCTTTTTGAAGTTTACCGTCGATATTGATGCGCATCGTCTTAGGTTTGGTCTGCATGATACATTGTGAAGACAAAACCATTTCTACCTCAGAAGTACCAATTCCAAAAGCAATTGCACCAAATGCACCATGTGTAGAGGTATGCGAATCGCCACAAACGATGGTAAAACCAGGTTGTGTAATACCATTTTCAGGTCCTATAATATGTACAATACCGTTTTTAGCGTGACCCAAACCCCAGTGAGAAATGCCATATTTAGCGGTATTTGTCTCTAAAGCTTTCAATTGGTTGGCTGAAAGGGCATCGGCTACCGGAAGGTGCTGATTGATAGTAGGTGTGTTGTGGTCAGCAGTGGCGAATGTTCTTTCGGGGAACATAACGCCTACGCCGCGGGTTTCCAATCCCAAAAACGCCACAGGACTGGTAACTTCATGAATGAAATGACGGTCAATGAACAACACGTCTGGACCATCTTCAATGTGACGGACTACATGCGAATCCCAAACTTTGTCAAATAATGTGCTCTTACTCATGTAAATTCTATTTTTATTACTTTTTACTCGGAAATTCTGAATTAATTGAGCATTTGCCCTTCTGAGCGCAACGAAAGAATCTGGATTAAAACTTTAGGTGTTGACAGATTCTTTCACTTCACTCAGAATGACAAGGTAGTTCTTATATTTTAAATAAAAACATTGTTGCAAATTTCAAGAAAATAATCATTTAA
>JANMYC010001546.1:0-10229 GCA_031381715.1 Saprospiraceae bacterium | reverse complement strand
CTGTAACGCGCTTGGCTTTAATATCATTACCTCCGAATTTCGGTAAACCTAAATCTATTTGTACAACACCTGGAATATCATCAAATTGGTCCGCCAATGCAGCCATATTGAGTGGCTCTTTTGAGCGCAATGTTATAGCATCTTGCGTCTCGTTCCACTGAACGTATTTTTCAATCACAAGATCGTATTGATCAAGCAATTTATTGAGTTCTTTATTACTCGTTTCGGTAACACCTTGGCGTAAGGGGGTTGCCCAATCTACATTTTTCTTGAAAATAATAACAATGTGGTCGATAGATGGGTTTGGAAATGTCCGAATATTGCAACGAGCAATGGATTTTCCTGTTTCGTCGGTGATATAAATATTACTTAAAGCTCGGTAAAGGCTATTGATATTATCACGGCTGATTGCCACGGGCAAGTAGCGAGCATCTTCTTTTTCGGCATCGAGGCGCAAAGCCATGCGGGCGGCATCTCTTTTGAACTGCCGATCTATTGAAGCAGGTAGGGCTGATTTTGAGCCACTTGCACTTGTTTTAGATGCCATCGGCTGGGCGTTAATGTCAGCAGCGACAATAAGTAAAAATAGTAGTATGTTAGGAATTATAGTCTTTCTCATTATTAGGTGTTATTGGATGAAATATGTTTTTAACATAGAAGCAATCCTTATGCCATTCAATGAATACTTTATATTTTACTTTTTCTAAAGCATTTTTGAATTTCTGTGACTTGACATATTCCGATTAATAGTATGCTGAAACTATGCCCTAAAAATGGCTAAACCACTCTAAATCAAAATTTTATGAAAAATTTAACTAAAGAAAAATGTTTTTTCTTTCCTATTTAATGTTGTTTTATGTGTGGAGTTATATCCACACAAATAAGGCTGAAATGCGTTTATTTTTTTACTTTCAGATGACCTTTGTTTTTATAAATAGAGCGTTATCTATCAAAATAAGCCTTTAAAATTTATTATTATTATTACATTTTTAATTTTATCTTCATTTTTTGTTTTTAAAAATTCAATTATGAGAACTATAAAATTTTGTATTGCCTTTTTATTATTGGGCTTCGTGAACATAGTAAATGCCCAAGTGGACAATAATATTTTCAGTAATAGAACCCATGTGAAATGGAGTAATCCATATCAAGAACCCTCCAATACCGAACTTCAAAAGATAGTGGCTACTGAAGGGGGCGGTTTTTATGCGCTCCGTATTCGTAAAAGTGGCGTTTTGGGCTCAGGAAGCATCAAAGCTATTGTGGAATATTACGATGGCAACATGAAACTCGTGCGCGACAAAGAGCTTGATTTGGACTACAAAGGAAAAGAACGCTTTTTGAAAGATGTGGTTATGCTACAAGGTAAATTGTGGTTATTAAGCTATTTCTACAATGAAAAGCATGAAAAAACGTATCTTTTTGCTCAAAGAATCAATAATCAAACGCTTACTTTGAGTAAAGAGATTGTTAAAATTGGAGAACAAGATGATACCAATCGAGAGAAACAAGACGTTTTTAGCTATGCCATTTCAAGAGATAGTTCTAAAATGGTGGTTTTCACCAAGCAAGCCAGTGAAAAAAGACAGCAGGAGTTTACTCTAACTGTCTATGACAGTGACTTTACGGAGGTATGGAATAAAAATGCTAAACTGCCTTTTGGAAAAAATAATTTCAGCGTAGATGAGTATCAAGTTGATAAAAATGGGAATGTTTTCCTTCTGGGAGTCGTTTATACTGAGGGGTCTAACAAATTGTCGAAAAGTGGACGACCAACTTATCAGTATGATTTAGTAACCTATATGAAAGACAGTGACATTCAAGAATATAAAATCAACTTGAAGGAAAAGTTTATCACTGATTTAACTTTCAGAGTTGCCGATGATGGTGACCTCGTATTCAGTGGTTTCTACTCCGATAAAAGTGCTTCGAGCGTAAAAGGGACTTGTTTTTTCAAGATTAATCCGAATGCGAAAAATATGTCAAGTGTGAGCACGCGTGAGTTTGACTTTAATTTCCTGACTGAAAATCTATCCGAACGGAATAAAGAAAAAGCCAAAGCTGCTGCTATGGTGAACAATAAGGAAAAAGAAGCCGAATTACCTTCCTATTCTCTTGATAAGCTCATTTTACGCAGTGATGGTGGTGTAATTATGATTGCAGAACAATATTTTATTGAAGAGCGGTATAATAATCTCTCCAATCGTTTTGGCAATCCTTATTCTTACGGTTGGTATGACCCGTTTTATTCACCCTACTACTCACCATTTTCGTCTCCTTATAATCGAAATAATAATCGCCAAGCGGATTATTATTTCAATTACAATGATATCATAGTGGTTAATATTCGCCCTGATGGTGAAATAGACTGGACTGTGCGCATACCTAAACGTCAACTTTCAAGAAATGATGGCGGTATTTATTCATCCTATGCAATGAGTACAGTAGCAGATAAATTATATTTTATTTACAATGAAGACCCCCGCAATTTGGATCCAAAAAGTAAGAAAATATATACCGATGAGCCTGATAAATACTCCGTAGTCGTTTTAGCAGAAGTAGATAGAACAGGTCAAATAAAACGCTCACCTCTATTTCAAAATAAAGAAGAGGGCGTGGTGACTCGCCCAAAAATTTGTCGCCAAATAGGCAGAAGAGATATGGCTATATATGGCGAACAAGGTAAAAATTACCGCTTTGGCTTGCTCAACTTTGAGTAACTACTGACGAAATTTAGCTTATTTTTTTGAACCTTTATCTAAAAAAGCTGTTTTTTCTTGAGATTATTAAAAAATAAGACTGTAAAAGAATAGTTTTACAGCCTTATTTTTATTTTTTATTTAATCATTATTTTAAACCAAAATTGGACTGATTATGAAAAAGTTTTTAACACCCCTCAGTATCGGAGCATTTTTATTACTGAGTTTTACAAGTCAAGCTCAACTCGAAACGCCGGCACCAAGTCCAGCTTCTACTGTTACTTCAAAAGTAGGTATGACAGAAATTAAAATTGAATACAGTCGCCCCGCAATGAAAGGTCGTAAAATATTCGGTGGTGATGTTGTTCCTTTTGGCGAATTATGGCGTACAGGTGCCAATAGTGCTACTAAAGTGACTACTACTGACTCTATTACTATCATGGGTAAAGGTTTGGCGAAAGGTACTTATGTTTTAATGACAAAACCCGGAAAAGACTCTTGGGAAATTATTTTCAACAAGAACCCTGCTGTTAGTGTATTCGGCTATAAGCCAGAAGATGATGTCCTTAAAGTAAATGTAAAAACTATCAATAATCCATTGACAGTTGAATCATTCACAATGGGCGTTTCAAATATCACTAACACATCTGCTGATATCGAAATTGCTTGGGAAAATACGGTAGTTCGTATTCCTTTCACCAACGATGTAGATAGCAAGGTAATGGCTCAAATCAAGCAAAAAATGGATGGCCCTTCTCAAAATGATTATTTTGCAATGTCTCAATATTATTTTGATTCAGGTAAAGATGCCAAACAAGCACTTGAGTTCGTAGATAAAGCAATTGCTAAAGGTGAGCGTTTCTGGATGTTGCGCCACAAATCATTGGTACAAGCGAAATTAGGTGATAAAAAAGGTGCTATTGAATCGGCTAAACGCTCATTAGCTTTGGCTCAAGAAGCTAAAAATAATGACTACATTCGCATGAATGAAAAGTCGATTGCAGAGTGGAGTAAGTAAAAACTTCATGAGTTTATAAATTTAAAAAAGCTCAATGCCTTTCAAAAGTGCATTGAGCTTTTTTTATTATTGAGCGCTAAAACTTAGACTACTATTTACTCCATTCAAAGGTATTCACCATTTGTATCATGTCCGTTTTCATAAAGTCGATGATTGGTTTTAGAGAATCCGGACGCGATTTAGCATCAAAATACAATGCTCCCCTCATAAAATGTCGCGTACTATCCGATAAATAAAATTGAAATGGGCACGCTGCTGGGCCCTCTATATTGAACACAAATCCATTCACACCATTCGGCTTTTTAATCGGCAACTCATCAATATAATCAGCTTTAATATTGTGCTTTCCTGCCAATTGAAAGGCATCTCCTTTCAGTTTTTCAAAAGTATTTTTTCCGCCAATATTATAATAACTGCAATGAATTTCAGCATTCAAACCTTTTACTTTAATATTAAACCAACAATCAGAAGGTGCTTTTTCATCAAAAAATAAAGTATCCTGCTCAATTGTGGCATAAGTAGGATATTCAAAAGTGAATTGGCAATATTTTTCATCGAACTTTTGATACGCTTTTGTGGGTAAAGTTATTTTTGGATAACCCCGAGGCTTAGGCGTGTACGTAGGCTCTTCACATGCCGTTATGAATAACGAAAGAATAATAAAAGCAAATAGAAATTTTTTAATCAACATAACTTTAAATTTTTCACCTTAGAACGCTGAATACTGAGGGGGTGTTGCATAAAATTAGACATTAGACATCGCTAATAATAATTAAAAAGACTTTGCAAAGGTATTTAACCTCAAACAAAGTCTTTTTATGAAATAAGAAATTAGTCTAATGCCTAATATCTTTAAATCTAATGTCTAATTTTAAAATGGAAGATCATCGTCAGGTGCAGGTGCATCAGAGGATGGAGCCACTACTTCAAAAACGGGTTCATTTTTTGACACTTGACCCGTATAAGGTGAAGCCGGTTCTTGGCTTGGGAAATTAGAGTTGCCGCCGCCGCCTTCTTTTTTACCCATCAACCTGAAAGTTGAAGCTGTAATATCCGTTGACGTGCGTTCTATCCCGTTTTTATCCGTGAACTTACGGTAGGAAATTTTACCCTCTACATATACTAACGCACCTTTTTTCAGCAATCTTTCAGCTAATTCTGCTTGCTGACGCCATACTACTATATTGTGCCATTCCGTCTGAGTTTGTAACTCCCCTGCAGCATCTTTATAGCTTTCGCTTGTTGCTAATGAAAATCTGCCAACAGGCGTACCATTTTCTAACCGACGGACTTCAGGGTCTTGGCCTACGTGTCCAATTAAAGTGACTTTGTTTATCATGTTTTTATAAAAAATTTAAAAGTAAAGACAAATAAGTTTTCTACGTGTATCTGCTGTTTCTATCAAATAAAGCTTGTATTTTAGAATAAAGTTAAAGATTTATCTTGAAAATACAAACTCATAACTTTCGGAAATGCAAATTTAGTTAAATTTTTTATCTTTATATTCATCATGTTCTCATCTGAAAAATAAAAATCAGGACTAACCTCTATCTCCCAAAATACCGCAATAATCTTTCGATGGGTCAATAATTGCTTAAATGGAGCTGATTTTTTAATAATTTTGTAATCAGTATTTAACCAATCCCTTATTTTATTTTTAAAAGGCACCCCCCCAGTATTGGAGAGGTTATCTATCAAATTTTCAGTTTCTATCAAGGGGAATTCATATAAATTTTGCCAAATATCCTTATCCTCTCTTTTTTTAATAAAAGTATTTTCACCAGCATTAATGACCAAATAGTTGAAAAAGCGTTCTTTTTTTTCTATTTTCTTAGATTTAACGGGTAAAATCTCTACTTTACGCTCCTTAAAAGCCACACAATGGTTTTTTAAAAGACATTGCACGCACAATGGTTTGGCAGGTGTGCAGTGCGTCGCCCCAAAATCCATCATAGCTTGATTGAAATCAGCCGCCCTCGTTCTGTCCAGTAATTCATTTGCCAAATCAGTAAAATAACGTTTTGACTGAGGGGTGTCAATCGCATCCTCAATTCCGAAATAACGCGATAAAACTCTATAAACATTTCCGTCCACCACTGCATGAGGCAAATCAAAAGCAAAGGAAGCAATAGCTGCAGCCGTGTAGCTGCCTACACCTTTTAAAGTTAAAAGTCCTTCATAACTCGTTGGAAATAAGCCATTTAAGTCATTTGAAATATGCTTAGCGGTGGCGTGCAAATTGCGGGCGCGAGAGTAGTAACCCAATCCTTCCCAAAGTTTCATAACATCATCTTCGGGAGCATTGGCGAGCTCATGTACTGAGGGGTATTGCTCCACAAATTTTTGATAATAAGGTAAGCCCTGACGAACTGTGGTCTGTTGTAAAATGATTTCAGATAGCCAGATGTAGTACGGATTTTTTTCACCCTTCCAAGGCATCGGACGATGATGCGTTGCAAACCACTCAAATAGCTTTTCAGTAAAAAAGAGTTTTTCCATGAGTTATTGAAGCGGTATTTCATTGACCTGTAAAATGTCTTTTTCCGTACCTGATTTATGAACAAAAGCCACTATTTTACAGTTTTCAGCAACCAAATTTTGGGGCAAAGTATATGAATATGCCTTTGAAATAGTTTCACTTTTCTTTAAAATACCAATATTATCCCCATCAAAACGGGTTAAAGTTTTACGAAAAACGTGTTTGTGGACGTAATCTGATTTTTTACCTTGCGGTGTTTCCTGTTGATCCTTTACGCCATTTTCAGTGATTAAAAGTGTCAATTTCGCTTCGCTTCCAAGGTTTTTGGTAGGAATAACGTCAATACTTACATCTAATTTACGCGTAGTTTTATCATATTTTTTATTAAAACCTAAGTTCAATACTGAGGGGGTCGTACTTTCTGACGCCAATAAGCCCGCCCAAGTAGAGCGCAAAACCTGCAGTTGTCCTTGTCCTGAAAACTTCTTTCTATTGATAACCGCCGAAGGATAGCCAATGGGTGCGCCCAAAAGTTTTTCCAATTCAGAGCCATCTGCAGTCCTAAAATCATATTTACTATCGCTGTACGGCGGCGCAAAATCACCCACGTGAATGCTGACCACTATCAACCTATCCCCATAAGTAGCTTGTAAATTATCTAATTCAGCCGCTCCCGCAGGACAATTGACGCAGCGAACACCCGTAAATTCTTCTACCAATATATTTCTATCACCCAATGCAGGCACTACTGGGGCAATTTCTTTGCAGGAAGTCATCAATACAATTCCTAAAAAGAGTACGATATTTTTTAACATTTTATATTCTATTTTACTGAATCTGAATCATATTTCTATGGATGATACAATTTTATATATCATCCAGATATTCCGTTTCGATATTTGTAAAAGAGTCAAGTGTTTGATTGTTTTTAATAAAACGACACCAATTACACTCTTTTTTACCGCATCCTTTAAAATCGAATGCTTGAATGCGCTCCCAGCTTGTGCTAATGAGGCCCCTCAGTATTTCAACGTCGTGGCTATCAATATCAAGGTTTTTTGACTTAAAAACACCTTTAGTGTCGGGTTCTAAGTAACTTATTTCCCCTGATTTGACTCGAATAAGTTGCGAGCGGTAATTTTCATACAAAATTTTATAAAACACTAATTGTCGCCAATATGAGCCACCATTCGGATTTTTTAAAGTGGGTCTGCTCAAGCGCGTGGTGTCATACTTTCCTGTTTTGTAATCTACTATATGCGCTGTACCATCATCTCTATACTCAATTTTATCAATTACTCCTTTGAGAGGTACTCCATCACTTTCTGAAAGATATTGCTTTTCAATTACCACATTTTTAGACCATTTATCCACATTTTGTGCATAAAAACGCCGTAAATTATCTCTTCCCATCGCTATCCGCCTTTGAAAATCAGTCTCTTTGTAATGGCTGCGTTGCCTCTGCAAATCTATCTCAAAAAACTTCACAAACTCATCACAGCTCGGAAATTGCTTATCTTTTGACCGCAACATTTCACCAAATAATTTCCGCAAAGCATAGTGCACCGCCGAACCAAAACGAGATGCTTCACTTGGAGCCGTCGGTATTTTTAAAATATATTCAAAATAAAAGCTCAAAGGGCATTCCAAATACGCATGAAGAGCTGAAACGCTTAGCTTAAAATCTTTTAAAAATTGCGTAATCCACTCTTTTTCAATGATTTCAAAATCAACTTGCGTATTTTCACTCAATACAGTTATCTGATTTTGAATTAAAATATCTTCATTTACAGTTCTATTTTCAAAATGAATCGTGGCTTTTGAAGTTTCATTGGGTGCCAAAATTTCATCAATAAACTGAGTTTTACTGAGGGGTTTATTTTTTTCATCTACCCGTGCATACGATATGTGTAAATGCGCCTTTGCACGCGTCAAAGCAACATAAAATAAACGACGGCGGGCTTCAATGGCGTTTTCTTCGGTTGTGTAAGTGAGCGTGTCGGGCAATTTGAAGCGGTTATTAGCTCCCGTTTTGGTGCTTTCCCACTCAGTTTCTACGGTATCCATTAAAAATACATGCTCAAATTCCAAGCCTTTTGCGGAATGTGCCGTTGTCAGAACCAAGCCACCGCCACCACTTATGGCGTTGGAGTGCGTAATATTTTGGACCAACTCAACAGAAATTCGATTTTTATCCAAAACCTCCAACATTCTGAGCAATTGACGAATATCCATTCGAGGTTTTTTCTCCGTTTCGGCTTTTATAAAATCGAAAAAAGTGTTTAAAATCTGGACATTCCACACTTTATTAGGCGATTTTACGGCCCAATTCAATACCCCACTTTGATTGATAATCTGTTCAATAAGCGTCAGAAGTGATTGATTTTGAACGTTTTGAATCCATTTTTCAAGTAAAACTACCGTATTTTTTATTTTTTTAACATTATTAAAACTCAACTTTGGAAGGTTGGAAAGGGTATTGCGCCAAGTAGTTTTTATTTCATAATCTACTAAATCATCGGCATCATTACGATTATTTTTTGCGTTCTCTTGATGAATATGTACGGCTACTTTTAAAATATCCGCTTGCGCAATCTCTAAAAAGTTGATATTCAATATTTTAAACAATAAATAATCGGCTGAAAAGGGCGTTTCGTTTTCCTTTTCAATATATTCTAAAATGAGCCTTAAATTCTGAATCATGGGTGTATCCAGTATATTGATACGCCTTTTGGTTTGATATGGAATGCCTTTTTTATCCAAAAGAGCAATAATATTTTCTACTTCTCGATGGCGAGCATAAATAATAGCTATTTGACTGAGGGGGGTACCTTGTGCTTGCAATTCCTCGATTTGATGCACTATATCCGCTATTTCATGTAAGCGATTGGGATATTCTATCACTTCTGGCAGTGCCATTGGCTGCTCAAACGAGCCTTTAGAAATAAGCGTTTTTTCAATGTTCAAATGTTGTAACTGATTGATAATCCGTAAGTTATTCAAATCAATCAATTTCTTTGAAACATCCAAAATGCTTTGCGAAGACCGATAATTTTCTTTCAATAAAATGACTTTTAACTCATTTTGATATTGTCTGTAAAAATCCACCAAACTCTTCAATCGAGCGCCTTGAAATTCATAAATTGCTTGGTCATCGTCACCCACTATAAAAATATTGGGATTTTCCCAAAAGCCAATTAATTGCGTCAAAATTTTATTTTGCGAACCATTAGTGTCCTGATATTCGTCCACTAAAAAGTATAAATATTGCTCTTGATAATTGCGTAAAAGGAATTGAAATTTATCGAAAGCATCAATCACCCACAGTATCATATCGTCAAAGTCATAACGGCGAAGATCCCTCAGTATTTGCTCAAAACGCGGAGACAAAGTTACGGCTGCGCTCAAACGCTCCATTTTTTGCTGTTCTTGCTCCAACTTTTCAGTTTTAATATCTCCTTTTACCCACACTCCCTTTTTATTGTTTTGATAGATGTACTCTGTGCGCAGGGGCAGGCTTTGCAAGTAGTTTTGTATGTTTTTTTCAACAAAATCAATCGCCCAGGCTTCCGTTTTCATTATTTTAAAAAGGTCAGCCAAGTGTTTTTCATAAAAATAGATATCGCTACCTCGTCCTTTTTTCAAAGGATGGTCGTGCGGCAGTTCATCAATTATTTCACGAATAATCTCTTGGCGTTCAAGATCATCGAGCAGAGCCAAATCTTGCCGTGAAAACAAATCGAGATTATCTTGAATGACTTTATTACAAAATGAGTGAAAAGTAAAAATATGCACTTTATGCGCTTCGGGTCCTATGAGCTTGAGCAATCGCGCACGCATGGCTTGTACGCCCGCATCCGTAAAAGTGAGACATAAAATATTATACGGTGCCGTATCCGTTTCAGTCAAAATATGCCCAATTCTCGCTGAAAGAATGTGCGTTTTACCTGTTCCAGGTCCCGCTACGACCAAGACAGGTCCATCAATATGCTTGACAGCCTCAGCCTGTTCAGCATTGAGCGAGCGCAACGTA
>JANMYC010001465.1:0-2616 GCA_031381715.1 Saprospiraceae bacterium | reverse complement strand
GGACTGGCGGGAATGGGCGATTTGATTGCTACGTGCATCAGCCCCCTCAGTAGAAATCGATACGTTGGGGTTCAATTGGGTAATGGACGCAGTTTGGATGAAATTATCAGTGAAATGTCCATGGTGGCAGAAGGTGTCAAGACCTGTGGCGTTGTCATGGATTTAGCCAATCAATACAATATTGAAATGCCCATTACACAAGAAGTCTTCAAAGTTGTGAATGAAGGCGGCTTAGCTATAGAGGCATTTAAAGGATTATTGAGGCGTAAAATCGGCTCTGAAGCTGAGCCGGGGTAGTGAAATGTAGTAAAATACTGAGGGGGGCTCCCGTTTTTCATACCTTTGCCAACTTTTAACTTGATTACTTGTTTGTATAGATGTGTGCATTTTAAATTTTAAAAGCACATTTAAATAATGTTGTAAAATGCGTAATAACTCGTTTCAAAATTTTAAAAAAATTACCCGCCAAGGAGTCAGTATCCTCAATGGGGTGGTCGGCGATAGGCTTCAGAATACACCTTTGGGTATTGAAATGGGCTTTTACCATCAAAATAAGCGCATTAATGTAGACAAAAATAGCTTATTGGAGCTTTTTAACGATGAAAATACCTTATTTTCTCCTAAAATATGTGTTCTCATACATGGCGTGACCGATAGTGAAATGACTTGGAAATTCCCTGATAAAAGTGATTATGGCTCATTATTGGCGCAGGATTTTCAATACACACCTCTTTATCTACGCTACAATACGGGACGTCATATATCTGATAACGGTCAAGGTTTAGCTACAATTTTAGAAGAATTATATCAAAATTATCCCATTGAAATAGAAGAAATCAGCATTATTGCGCACAGTATGGGCGGTTTGGTGACCCACAGTGCTTGTCATTATGCGCAAGTGAATACACTCGATTGGGCTTTGAAAATGAAAAGTATATTTTTATTGGCAACGCCGCATTTGGGTTCTTTTTTAGAAAGGTTCGCCAATGTCACCACCAATATCCTTGAAAAAGTGCCGAATTGGCATACAAGACTCGTTGGAAAGTTCATTAATTTACGAAGTGCAGGCATTAAAGATTTGAGATACGGCTACTTGACCGAGGCTGATTGGAAAAACCAAGATCCTGACAAATTGCTTAAAAACAATAAAACACCCCCTCAAATGCTGCCCAATGCAGCATATTACGTCATTTCAGCAAGGTTAACTGAAAAGGAAAAGCATTGGATAAGCCAGCTTTTTGGGGACATTTTAGTCAGTAAAAAGAGTGCCACGGCAAGCTCTAAAAACATTGCTGAATTCAATTTTCCGCCCGAAAATCATTTTGAATTGGCTAAAACCTATCATTTTCAACTTCAAAATTCAGCAAAAGTTTATGAAAAAATAAAAAGTTGGGTAAGTGGAGAATTGGTTTTAGCGGATAAATAATCAACTAACAACAGGGGGATTTTGCAAATTCCCCCGTTATTAGTTGGTTCAATCTATCATCCCTCTTCCATTTCCATTTTCATCATCTTTCCAAGTATTTTACCCAATTTCATCGCCATCGTAAAATCGCCATCAATTTTTAATCGCCCTTGCATAAAGGCAGTCTGGATGTCCAATTTGCCTTCGGTTACGCGCATGAGGTGCTCATCTTCGATGGTAAAAGTCACGTCGGGACTTTCAGCTACACTGCGTTTTACTGTACCCGGCACAGTGTTGAGGTCAATAGTCCAATGAGTAGGAGAGAGACCTGTTACTGAGAATTGATAGATACCACCTTTTGGGGCATCATTTTTATCTTGTTTCTTTAAAAACTTTTTCAAGCGTTCAAATAAAGGGTCTGACTCGGCTTTGGTAGCTGTTTTTTTCTCACCTTTTTTAGGCTTGTTTTGACCATGAATTAAAATAGCCGCTTCCAATTCGTTTGCTGATTCGCGTAGATACCGTGAAAAAACGTCTAAATCAGGCATTGAGTTCGCATCAGAAGTGGGGCTCACGGTCACATAGCCATTATAACTAAAAATAGTGATGATTAAACCCATGCCATCAATAATCGGTGCCATACCCATCACCGAAACCAATTTATGCCCATTGATGTACAATGGAATATTAGGTCCCGGTACATTGGTGATAGTTACATTAAAAACGGGATTGTGCATACCCGCCACTTGAAAACGGGAATACAATTGCGCTGCTTGGTTTGCTAAACCGAACGGTACGGCTTCTGCCATACGTGCCAAGGTTTTAGCTCCCACGGCACCTTGATAGGTTTTTCCACGAGAAGTATTTTCATTTATTACTTTCAAACGCTCGATGGGGTCTTCAATATTGGTTGCCAATTGCACCAGCATCGGTGTAATTTGATTGCCTTCTGATTCTGAATTATCGGTTGTGCGGGTAGAGACTGGCACCATTGCTACCAATGGTTTGGCGGGTAATTTACCTTTTTCAAATAAATAACGGCGCAATGCACCCGCACATATCGCCAACATGACATCATTCATGGAAGTCCCCATGGCATTTTTTAAAGCCAATATCCTATCTAAGGATAAAATAGCCGTATTCCATTTCCGCCGCGCCGAAATGATACCATTAATAGGTGTCGGTGGAGCCGTAAAAGGTACGGTGGGTAA
>JANMYC010001430.1:0-3119 GCA_031381715.1 Saprospiraceae bacterium | reverse complement strand
ATTTGACCCCTCAGTATGAAGAGCGTTTGGAGCGTTCAAAGTTGGCTATTAAAGACTACATTGCTTACGTAGAAAGCCTGCGCTTAAAATAGAGCGGAACTCCAGTTCCGCAATGATAATAATAATCACTTGCTTCAAATTTAACAGCTAAAGAATCTATATCCATGCAAATGATGTTTTAAAACCGCAAAAAGCATCAGAGATGCGTCATATTTGTAGTAAATAATTGCAAGTGTTTTTTAAGGTGCAGCGCTCCGAAATATAAAAAACTCTCTATTTCGGTGCGCTGCACCTTAAACCCTACTTGAGTTGATAATTCTACAAATATGTCGCATCTTTGATGCTTTTTCACAGTTTTAAACCTTAATTTGATAAAATTTCATTACTTCAATTCTTTCACTTTAATCTTTTTCCACCGCACTTTTATCCCTCCGCCGTCATGGATTTGGAGAGCGATAAAGCCATTGCCTTGCCCAATTTTTTCATCTTTCAACTGCACCATCTGATGACCATTTAAAAAAGATGTGACCACATCATTGATGACTTCAATGCGCATGTGGTTCCAATCAGTGGCATTTAAATATTTTTCATCTTCGGGCTTAGGCTGAATGAGCCAACCTCTGCCGTACGATTCGTAAATACCGCCCGTATGGCTATTCGGCGGTGCTACTTCCACTTGCCAACCGCTGATTTTAGTCCCTTCGATGCTTGAACGAATGAAAACCCCGCTGTTTCCATTGGCTTCAAGCTTGAAATCAAGCTCTAAAATGAAATTTTTATAGGGCTTATTAGTCGAAAGATAGCCATATTTCTTATCTGGACCACTTTCGCACACGAGTTCGCCTCTATCTACGTACCATTTTTCAGTACCGTTATTCGTCCAACCGGTCAGGTCTTTCCCGTTGAATATTTTTTTAAAACGTTGGGCTTGAGTAGCATTTGCTACCATAAAAAAAGTGAGAAATAAGAGCGTGTATTTCATGATGTACAATATTGGTTTTATTAAAAATCTGATTTTTCTGTTGGATAAATGTACAAATTTTAGCATAATTAAAGATTAAAATAAATCAACATTTTCGGCAATGCTTCAATTAGTGGAAATTACTAAACAAAGCCTAATGTACCCCCTCAGTATTTTTAATAAAAAATGAATATTTTGACAACTTTTAAGCTCATTTAGCTATTTTATACGTGTTTTAGTTCATCCTGATACTGCCAAATTGAATGTTACATCTGAATTTTAAACCAATTTTAATATAATTCACACTACTCTCAACTGACTCTCTAACAACACATTATGAAAAAGACTTTAAAAGTTCTGGGCATCATCGCCCTTGCCCTTGTAGCAGGTTTGTTTTCCTTAAAATTATACCTTAGCGAAAAAGAACCGCAAGGCATTGCCAGCCCTGAAACGGGGGAAATGATTCAATCAATCTATAAAAACCTCAATAAATCTGCTTGGGATAGCACTCAATGGGTGAAATGGACTTTTAATAAAAACCATTACACTTGGGATAAAAATCAAAATAAAGTTAAGGTCTTTTGGGAAGACTTCGAAGTTATCGTTGATTTGAACACCCAACAAGGTTCTGTTAAAAAAGCTGGGACGTCACTCTCTGGTAAAGATGCCGATAAGGCAGTCAAAACTGCTTATTCCCGCTTTTGCAATGATAGCTTTTGGCTGACTGCTCCTTATAAATTGACGGATCCGGGCACTACGCCCACATTGGTCACGCTGCCCGACGGTAGAAAAGGTTTGAAAATTAACTATAGCTCAGGAGGCGTTACCCCGGGCGACAGTTACGTGTGGATTGTGAATGAAAAAGGTGTCCCTACTTCATTCAAAATGTGGGTATCTATCTTGCCCATTGGCGGTTTGGAAGGCACGTGGGACGATTGGCAGGAATTGGCTACTGGAGCAAAATTAGCTACAAAGCATGTCATCGGAGGAAAGTACAATTCTTTAGCCACCGATGTGAGTGGTGGAATGGGAGCAGCATTTTAAAATTTTGTGAACCGCAAAATGTAAAATTTAAAATGTAAAAGGGTGAATATGCCATAAAAGGCTATTTCACCAAGCCAATCAACGTCCTGAAATCATCAAATTTGGCATCATCGGTTTTCATTTCAAGGACATCGATGAGTTGGTCGCCGTAGATTTCTTCCAATTCTTTTGAAGTCAAATTGGTTCGAATTTCAATTCTCCCTTCCTTTATTTGAGCCAGTCGCCATTCAAAGGTTTTCTGCATCCTATCCCAGATATCGGCATTCATTTTAAAGGCATCAATATCAGGTAACAAAGGCTTTATCTCATTGAAAGCCAATGTATTACGCGATAACATTCGGGCATTTTCGATGATAAAATAAGCGGTATGCGCCCAGTTTTCCTCTTCCGTTAAAAGGCGGCTATACATCACTAATTGGAGGTCTTCTGCATTTTTTATGAGGCGTTCACGATAACTATGTCCGCTCCATTTGAGGTCTAAAATACAGAATTCATCGGAAGCTCCAATGGGTGAAGAACGGCGGAGCACAATGTCCGCTTTGCCTTTAACGGGGATATTGCTGAATTGCCCTTTTAACTCCTGTTCAGTGCCCTCCACCGACCATTTATTCTGTCGAATCAGGTTGATTAAAGTCCAAATGGCATATTTTATTTGCCTTATCAGTTGTATGCGCTCGGGTTCGTAGCCGTACATCATGAGGGTTGCGGCTTCGCGTTGGAAAAGGCGGCGGCTGTGCGAGTCCACCCATTCATCCACGTTTTGGCGATTCCAAAGGGTGAAATCTTCTTTTAAAACCAACTCAAAAAAGCGGTGTGAAAGATTGCCTTTTAAGGTATTTTCCTTGACAATACTCAAAATATGCGATTTATTCAGCTTGGCTTTGTGTTTAAAAACCCATTGATAAGGGTAATAAAACAGCGATTCAAGGCTCGTCAAAGTCTCTTGATTTCGCTTGGTGAGTTGCCTTGAATACAACTCAATAAAAGGCTGCGTTTTACCCAATTGATGATATTCAATCCGCACTTTTTGAGGAATCAATAAGCGGCTGAGTCGAGTAAAATCTTTTAAATTTTTATCAATATTGACAATAATGGGCTCAATATGCTCAAAACA
>JANMYC010001413.1:0-4538 GCA_031381715.1 Saprospiraceae bacterium | reverse complement strand
GGCAATCCATCCACAAGTTTTAGCACGAATAAAAATATTACATATAAAAGAACTGTAGTTGGCTACGATTCTGTTACTATTGATGGGCAGTATGATATTTCAGGAAAAGGTAAATTACCTTCGGAATTCACCTTTGGTGTTGCTTATGAGCACAGCATGAAATTAAAAATTGGGGCAGAATTTAGCAGCTCTAAATGGAGTCAATATAAGAATGACGCTCGTGCTGAAACACTTAAAGATGCTTCACAATTGGCTATCGGCGCTGAATTTATTTTAAACAATAGTAAATTGAGCAACGAAGAGGAGAAAATCCGTTGGCGCGTAGGCTTTCGTACGGGCAAAGACCCCCGCAGCTTGCTAAAAGAACAATTGACGACTCAATCTTATTCAGCGGGCATGTGTTTGCCTTTGAGGGTAGGTCGTGGCTCTCAAATTTCATATCTCAATTTTGGATTGGAATATGGTCAAATAGGCACACCAAAACTCAAAGAGAATTACGTGAAAATATCAGCTGGTTTCACATTGAATGATAACAGCTGGTTCTTAAAACGCAAATTCCAATAGTATTGAAAAGTAGTTATTGAATATTAAAAGGTGAATTATCCAATACGGATGGTTCACCTTTTTACTTTTTATTGATATAAATCGCGCTCCCCCTTGATTTAGATATTTAAATAGAAGAAATTTGTACAATTGTCAATTAAAAATATTCAATTGAAAGAAGAACACATAAATTTCAGAGATAGCTTCTTACCTCCACTTTATTTCACGATATGCCTTTGGTTAATTCATCTTTTCCAAATTTGGGCAGATATGGATTTAGGCTATTGGGGCATATATCCACGCGAATCAATCGGGATGAGGGGTATCATTTTCGCGCCACTGCTTCACGGCGATTGGGGACATTTAGCTTCCAACAGCCTTCCATTCTTGGTTTTAGGTACTATGATTATTTATTTTTACCCAAGAGTAGCCTTGAGGGCGTACGTGATTATCTATTTTTTAAGTGGAATTCTGGTCTGGTTATTTGCTCGCTCAGGCGTGTTTCACATTGGATTGAGCTATGTGGTTTATGGTTTAGTTGCTTTCGTTTTTTGGACTGGAGTGTTCCGAAGGAGTATCAGAAGCATCGTTTTAGCTTTACTCGTAACTACTTTTTACAGCGGGATGATTTCCGGCATATTACCCACCACCGAAGTTTTACAAAAAAATATTAGTTGGGAAAGCCACCTGATTGGTGGTTTTGTGGGCATATTCGTTGCTTATTTTTTTAAAGAGGAAATGGAAGAAGATGAAAAAGAAGAGCACCATTATGCCGATGAAGAACAAAATTTTTATTTCGAAAGAGACGTCTTTGATAAAACACTCGAACAGCGCCATCTTGAACAACTGGAGCAAGAGAGGCTCAGACAATTAGAAACTGAAGAACGCCGCCAACAACAATTCCCTTATTCCAATGGCTGGTTTTCAAATGATACTTTCTCTTAAAACGATTAAAAAGTATAAAAAAAGGGTAAATTCAAGATAAATGCCTTGAATTTGCTCTTTTTTTATACTTTTGAAAAATGAAAAAACAGACTTATTGGGAAGACGTATTTGCGGTAACTAAACTCGTGCCTCGCGGTCGAGTGACTACTTATGGAGCTATTGCTGATTACCTGAGGTTGGGTTCCCCACGGATGGTCGGGTGGGCTTTAAATCATGTTCATGGTGAATACGATGTGCCCGCTCAAAGAGTTGTGAATAGAAATGGCGAACTTTCTGGAAGAAATCATTTTGCTACGCCTACCCTCATGGCTGAATTGCTGATTACTGAGGGGGTAAACGTGGTAGATAATAAAGTCCAAAATTTTAAAGAAGTTTTTTGGCATCCCTTGGCTGATTTGGCGGAAGATGCGGATTTGGACAAATAAAAGCCTTTTCAGCTATTCGACAATGCTTTGACACAATTCTATTAAAACTCCATTAGTGCCTTTTGGATGTAAAAAACAGACTATTTTGTTATCAGCCCCGCGCTTTGGCTCAGCATTCAGAAGTGTGAAACCCTCTGATTCAAGGCGTTTCATCTCGGCTCGAATATCAGTGACTTCAAAAGCAATATGATGTATGCCTTCACCTCGTTTTTCAATAAACTTGGCAATTGGGCTATCTGCTTTAGTAGCTTCAAGCAGTTCGATTTTAGAGTCCCCAATTTGGAAAAATGACGTCAAAACACCTTCAGAAGCTACTTCTTCGATTTTATACTGAGGGGTACCCAATAATTTTTCAAAGATGAGATTACTCGCTTCTAAGTTTTTTACGGCTATCCCTAAATGCTCTATTTTTAACATTTTTAACTAATTGATTCTGAATTACTTAGCCCCCCTACCCCCAAAGGGGGAGTTCCAATCGTGAAATTCTAAAATTGTGCCTTTTTCGATATTTTTCATGTTGATTGAGTGGAACTCCCCCTTTGGGGGTAGGGGGGCTAAATTTTTAATTTTATTTTAACGGCAACAAAAATACACGATTGATTTTTAAAAAATGCGGAGATACTAAATATTTATATTTTTGTGCTTTAAAAATTGAAAGACTACAGATTAACGCGCAGTTTTTATGAAAAAAACGTATTTCGTTTCTGATTTTCATTTGGGGATAGATGCCCGCTTAACGAGCCTTGAGCGTGAGCGGACGATATGCAGATGGCTCGATTTTATAAAACAGGATGCAGAGGCTATTTATTTAGTCGGGGACGTTTTTGACTATTGGTTTGAGTATAAATCGGTGATTCCTAAAGGATTTAGCCGTATTTTGGGCAAATTATCAGAATTGAGAGATGCGGGGATTCCGATATTTTTTTTTACGGGCAATCACGATATGTGGATGTTCCGTTATTTTGAAACTGAAATGGATATTCCTATTTATCGCCAACCGATTGTGAAAGAGATTCATGGGAAAACTTTTTTTATAGGACACGGCGACGGCTTAGGCCCCGGCGATCATGGTTACAAATTTATTAAAAAAATATTCGCTAATCCCATTTGCCAATGGCTTTTTGCCCGATTACACCCTAACTTTGGACTCGGTTTGATGCATTTTTTTTCGGGTAAAAGTAGGGATTCGCAAGACCCCTCAATAGAAATGCAGTTTTCGGGTGAAGAAAAAGAGTGGCTGGTAGTTTATTCCAATAAAAAAGTGGAGGAAGTACCCGCCGATTTTTTCATATTTGGGCACCGTCATTTACCCATTGATTGGATGCTAAAAAACGGAAAAAGTCGTTATATAAACTTAGGCGAATGGCTTTTTGCCAATACATACGCCGTATTTGATGGAAAGAATATTTTAATAAAAACTTTTGAAAATGAACATGTTACGATTCACACAAATCATTAAACACTCTTTATTTATCTTTTTACCCTTCATTTTATTTACCCCCTCAGTATCCGCGCAAAGTTGGAAGCTGTATAAGAAGAATGATGCCTTGGATTGTCGTTTTTTTGCCACCGACAATCTCCACAATATTTATATCATCACGCCCAAAAGTGAGATATTGAAATATAATGAAGATGGGTCTTTTGAAGCCCGTTTTGCAAGTTTAAAAATGGGAAAAATGGGACATTTCGATGCTATGAACCCTTTTAAATTACTGGTTTATTACCCTGATTTTCAAACAATTCAGTTATTGGATAGAGAATTAAATTCATTGGGTTCATTTAATTTATTGGATAGAGGAGTAGCTCGCGTGGGCGCTGTGGCTATGTCTGATGATGGGAAAATATGGATTTATGATGCTGGTACTAATAAAATCATGACCATTTCAGGTACTGAAAAGGCTCAGCAAGTGCAAGGCAGTATCGTTCCCTTTGCAGGTAGTACGCCGACTCAAATGATATTTAGAAGCAATAACTTATACGCAAATGTGCCTGAAAAGGGAATTTATATGTTTGATAGATTTGGAAAATATCTGAAGCTTTTAAATATTAAAAATGCCTCTTATTTTCAAGTATTTGGGAATGAGTTGCTGTATAATCAGTTAGGTAAAATGTATATTTTTAACCTTCAGACTTTAAAATCAACGGAAATGAAAATGCCCGAAGGTGTAAAAGGCTCAGAGCCTTTACGTCTTGAGAAAAACTGGCTTTTCGTGCAACAGGGTAGAACCATTGTCATTTATGAAGATAAGTAAGGCGTAAAACAAAAAATAATCTACCCAACTTAGTCATTCTATTTCCTTTACTCTGCTGTAAATTCTTTTTAAATAATCCATTATTTCTCAAATAATTTATCTTGATTAAAGGAAATATAATAACCAATTTGGGCATATTATTTTTTGTTTTACGCCTAAAGCGAAACTCCAGTTTCGCCTGTTTTAAAATATTAATTGTGGAACTGGAGTTCCACGCTACAATACGCAACCAAATTTATGAAAATTTTAAGTTATAACACCAACGGCATTCGTTCAGCTTTGAACAAAGGGCTTTTAGATTTTATTGAAAAAGGGGGATATGATATTGTCTGCATCCAAGAGACAAAAGCACAACTTGACCAAGTAGATACTG
>JANMYC010001411.1:0-5170 GCA_031381715.1 Saprospiraceae bacterium | reverse complement strand
GAGTTGTTTGATTTTGACCGCTATTATGATTCGCTCACATTGTCTTCTGACGATTATTGGACAAAACATCAATCATTTGGAGGTTTTTTCAAAAATTACTTTGAAATTCGTTTTGAAAAGGGAGAGAATATATTACATCAGATTGAAGTGTTTCTGAACAAAGAGACAACTTATTACATTATTCCAATTTCCTTAAAAAAAGAAATATTTGAGGTTAAATGCAATAAAATACAGTCTTTTTTCCTTGAAAATAATATCTCAAATGAAAATTTCATCATTTTAGAAAAAAAGATGACTTGGTCATTGGTCAAAGACAAACATGGCAAACTCATAGGTGTTGGAAACTACATTACTAAACTAATGCAAAAACAAATCAATATGCGATTTGGCGATGCCCGAATTATGCATTCAATAAACGACAGCCAAGAATAGGAAATCAAAATTCATATAATTTAAAGCCTATGAAAATCAAATTTCATAATTTGATGCCCTATTTCACGCAACGGCAAAGCCTGAGTGTACACGGGTTTCAGGTTCGAGAAAACCTAAAACTATATCTTCTCGAGCAACGCCTTTTTCCATTAATTCATCTGCAATCATGGCTTCTGTATTATTTTCATGAATCCAAATTTTTCCATTAATGATTTCAAGATGAAAACACAAAAGATGTGTGTAGCTTTGATTTTTGCGCCAACCAAAAGAAATTAAAACATAGGCATGTCGCTTGGTATCGGCTACAATTCGATTCTGCAATCCTCCTGAATCACCCCAAAATTCATCATATTCTTGAAAAAGGTCGAGAATAGCTTTTTGATATTTTATTGTGTTATCCATGATTCGACTGTTTGATTTTTAGTATTATAAACAAGGAGATTGACTCTATATTCTTTAACTAATTCTTTGACAAGTTCTTTTTGAAATATTGTATCAAATGATTCTTTGGGAACTGCGAGATACAAGTCCAAGCCTAAATTATTCATTGACAAAGCTTTACGATATGTTAGGTATTTACCCAAAGCTTCGTAAAAAGTAGTAATTTGAGATTGTATCTGAAAAGATTTTATTTCAATTGCTACCCGTTCGTTATCGCGCTTGAAAGTTATGATAGGTTCAGCAGTTAAATCTATAAAAAGACCAACACCGCCAGCAACTATTCTAAGAGGGTCATCAATAATTTGCCAACCTTCTTTTTCCAAAGACGTTATCACTGTTTCATGAAAAATATCTTTACGGGGCATTCTTTTAGAGTATTATTATAAATGTAGTTTTCGTAACAAATATAAGATATATTTTTGAGGAAATAAAATCAAAAAAATAAATGAATCTAATAGAAAGATATAATAACGGTGAAACAGTTTCGGTGTGGCAAGATATTGAAACAATGGGGCAAGCGGCTTTCAAACCTGAAATTTACTCAGAAGTAGAAGAAGTATTGGATGAAACATTTAGCAGAGTTCGATATAATCTTGACGTGATTCATGAAGAATTGCTTAAAATAGATTACAAATTCAACCTTGATGAAAGTTATAGTTCTTCAAAACCCGTCAATAAGCCTTTAAAAAATGCAGATAAATTGCTTGGTAACTTGGATAAAATGGTAAAACCTTTTGGGTATGTTCCTGTAACCCTCAAAAAGTTTTATCAAATTGTCGGAAGTTGTAATTTTGGTTGGGACTATGAAAATAATGAAACACTCATGTGGCACTATTCAGACCCCATTCAAATAGGTAGCCTTGATGATTTAATTCAGGAAATGAAAGATAATGATTGGCAAGAAATGATGGATGAAAACGTAGGTGATGGCGAACCTGTTTATTTAGAACTTGCAGCAGATTTCTATCATAAAGACAATGTCAGTGGTGGTATGGCATATTCAATTGAAATTACTAAACAACCAAGTATCGATAGCCTTTTTTTATTTGAAGAACATGAGACCACATTTGTCAATTATTTAAGAATATGCTTTGAAAATTGTGGTTTTTCAAGAATTACGAACCCCAAAAGCAATAATAAATATAAAGCTTTTTTTGATGTAGTCATACCAAGACTGAAACCGATTTGACCCCTCAGTATTTTTCATAAAAAACCTTAAATGCAACGCTTCCACACCATTCTCCAAAGCATCAATGGCGCAACATCCCCGATTGTGATTGCTCTCGTACCATTTGATATTGAGAAAGTATTTGGCGTTAAGAATCGGGTGGATGTGCGGGGGACGATTGATGGATATACTTTTGAACGTACTCTTTTACCTCTGGGCGATGGTCGCCATTATTTTATGCTCAATGCTAAAATGTTGAAAGCCATTCGTAAAAAAATGGGCGACGAGGTATATATCGAAATCGAGGAACAGGAGAACGAAGGCTATAAAGAAGTCGAATTGCCAGATTATTTCGTAGCGGAACTGGATGAAAACCCTATCACCAAAGCGCAATACGCAGTCAGTAATCCCTCCACAAAGCGGTGGGTGGCGCAATTTGTCACTGAACCTAAAAGTCTGGATGCTAAAGCTAAACGGGTTCTGAAAGCTCTTGAAGTTTTAGAAAGACATTACCACATGCGTTTGGAAAAAGATAAGTCTAAAAGATACCCCCCCTCAGTATAGTCCCATTTTTTAAGGATAAAGTATCTTTTCAATGCGTTTATCGGGTATTAACCATATTATTGCCACAATTGCGAAAATAGCACAAGAGACGAGTGGATAAAAACAGGCGAAACCAATAGCTGATAAATAAAAAACAAGGGATATAATTCCTTTTAAGTCTTTTCCCAAGGCTTTCGCCAGAACGGAATCTGGGCCATGAACTTTTAGCAATAAGTTGGATAATATGGTGTATGAAACAGCAGCCATGAGCACAATGATGCCATAGAGTAAAACAGGGAGTTTCGCAAAATCATTTTCGCCCATCCACCCTGTAGCAAATGGAAATAAGGAAAGCCAAAACAATAAATGACCATTGGCTAATAAAACTTTCCCATTGATGTGTTTGACGGCTTGAAACAAATGGTGGTGATTATTCCAATAAATTAAAACGTAGGCAAAGCTCATAATATAGCTTAAAAAAACAGGAATAAGGGGCTTTAATGCCTCCAAATCAGTACCACGGGGTACTTTCATTTCTAAAACCATGATAGTGAGGATAATAGCTAAAACGCCATCGCTGAAAGCTTCTAATCTATTTTTAGTCATAAAATATCTTATTTTAGGATTTTAAAATTAATTTAAAGGCGGTCTTTTGCCCCACCATGTAGCCAATAGCGAACCAGATGTGTTCATAATAGGTCCAAATAAAGCAGCAGCCAGACCCACAGTAGCCACTTTACCCATTTGAAGTGCCAAACCTGAAGCCAGGCCTGCGTTTTGAAGTCCCACTTCTATGGCGATAGTTCTACAACTTTGCTCGTTCAGCCCGAACAGCTTACCGCCCCAATAACCCAAAAGATAGCCTAAAACGTTGTGTATCAAAACGGCAAATATTAAAATACCTCCAATTGAAAGCAGTGAGTCACGCCCTGCGGCGGTAATGATGACGATGATAAATGCAATACCCACCATAGAAATAATCGGTAAAATACGGTTTAAAATATTGATATGCTTCCCTAAAATTTTATTAACCACCAAACCTAATATGATGGGTAAAATAATCATTTTTAAAATATCCTGCATCATTGACCAAAAGCTAATATCAATGAATTGTCCTGCCAATAACTTCATCAAAGCAGGAGTGAGAATTGGGGCTAAAAGCGTTGCTATACTCGTAATGGTAATAGATAAAGCCACATTTGCCTTTGCAATATACGCCATTACATTAGATGCCAAACCACTGGGCGAGCAGCCGATTAAAACGATACCAGCAGCAATTTCATTCGGAAATGAGAAAACATTGGCAAGTGTGAACCCCACTAGAGGCATAATTGTAAATTGACAAATTAAGCCAACGATAACGGCTTTAGGCGTTTTAACAACGGCTAAGAAATCGCCCCAACTCATAGTCGTTCCCATGCCAAACATGATGATTTGGAGCAAAGGAATGATGAGCTTTTTCAAAGGAAAACCATTGATTTCGATAAAATATTGCGGAAAAGCCATTGAAATAGCCACAGCAATAATGATACAGATTGTAAAAAGATAGTTTTTCATAAAGTTGTTTTTCGTTTTTAAAGCCAATGGAGCTTAAAATTTATACCCTTTCAAGTTTTATATGGGGTTCAGTTGGCAATTCAATGACAATATTATCTCCTTTTTTCACGATGCCACCCCTCAGTACAATACCCATAATTCCTGCTTTTCTAATTAAATCACCCTTTTCATCGTAATCTAAAACCGCTTTCATTAAGCCTTTTTGAATACCTTCCAGTTGATTGCAAGGATTTCTCAATCCTGTGATTTCTACTATAGCCTCAGCACCAATCAATAATTTTGACCCTTTAGGAAGGCTTAATAAATCAATGCCTTTTGTTGTGATATTTTCACCCATCTGACCGTGGGAAACATCAAAACCTTTCGCTGCCAATTCATCATGAAGCTCCGAATGAATCAAATGTACCTGCCTCAAATTGGGCTGCGTTGGATCTTGTGCTACTCTTGAACGGTGCTTTACTGTTACCCCCATGTGCGCGTCATCCTCTATGCCCAATCCTGTCAGCAGTTTTATAGATTCGACATTTGGTTTACCCATTGTGTGAGTGGGGCTTTTACTAACTGCGACAACAATTTTATTCATAAAAAAGCTATTTTAAGTTAAAACCTAAATTTAGGGTTCGCCTTCAATCTTGTTTTCATTATTTGTTTCAGCCAGCTTTTTTAAATAATTCTCCTCAGAAACAATTTTATTACCTGTTCTTTCTTCAACTCGTTGCCGAGCATCTCCTGCTATGCTACCGCCTTTAATGGCTGATTCATGATTTTCGTTAAAACCTTTAGCATCACTCCTGACGGCTTCATCGCGGGTTAGTTCCTCGCCTAAAGCTGTGAAAATGAGTTCAAGGGGTGTCATATGGTCCCGAAGATTTTGTTTTTCCAAACCTTTGATTTTACTATGGTCAGAGGGTGTTACACCAAAAGTGCCTTTGGCGATAGTGGCGGTTAAAATAGAGAACTCTTGACCCTCTTCAACGCCACGCTTTTTCCATTCGTCGGTCAGTTGCTTGCGGGTTTCGATGGATTGCA
>JANMYC010001403.1:0-1676 GCA_031381715.1 Saprospiraceae bacterium | reverse complement strand
CCTTGTATTCGTGGCGTGACTTTTCAACCCGTTCAAGTAGCGGGTCGTACTGAGGGGTTCAATCCTGAGACTGACCGTTACACTTTGACGGAGGTGCGGCAAGCCATTATTGACCAAAGCAACCTTTTTACGGCGGCTGATATCATTCCAGTACCGTGTAATCCCGATGCCTTGGCAATGGGTTATGCCCTTAAAATTGAGGGCGAAGTGATTCCATTGACCCGCTATCTGAACCCACAGGATTTGTTGGATAACTCCAAAAATACTATCATTTATGAGCAAGATGAAAAGCTGCACGAACACATGATTCAGCTTTTTTCAACGGGTAATTCCGTAGAATGTGCTACCAATGAACTGCATTCTATCATGTGCTGCTTGCCACAAATCAATGCGCCGAGCTTGGGTTACGAGAATCTTTTCCGCATTATCATCATGCGTTTTATTGATGCCTATGATTTTGATGTGCGAGCGATTAAAAAATCCTGCGTCCACATTGTGAATAAAGATTATAAAATCATACCTTTCGAAACCATGAATCTTTTTTATAGAGATGATAAAGCGCAGCAACTTGAAAAACTAAGGGCGGAGCAATTGAAAATTGAAAATTAAAAATTGAAAATGAATGGAAAAGCGATCTTTAGTAATCGTCGGAATAAATTTAACCGTATTAGTAGGTTATCACATAGTAATCTCTCAATTACATCCACGCAACTCTGCTTACCATGCAGGTCCACAAAATGACACACTGTACTTAATGGGGCTTATATGTGCACATTTTATCTTCAATATTTTCGCTTTTATTTGGGATAGATCAAAGAAGCAAAATGGCTATATTTTAAGTGCATTTTTAGTATTAATCATAGGCTTTGGTCTATGTAATTGGATTGCGCCCTTGCGCTTTTAATGTATCATATTTTTCCTTTAAAAACCATAAAAATGAGTGAACTCTTAGATTCAGACCCCAATAATGAATCAAAACCTGCTGATAAAAAGAAGATTTTAAAAATAAATTTAGGTATTTTGGCACTATATACCGTATACTGTTTTGTTTTTAATAAAAATGAAGGTGCCTTAACAGATGCCGTTCTTATTGTATTTCATGTAGGTATTTGCTTTTTAACAGCTATTCTCCAAAGTGTCATATCTAAAAGTGCTACCGCCAAAGAATGGTTTTTGAGTGCTTTATTGGTGCTTTTGATAGGGTTTGGTACCTGTGTAAGTTTATTAAATCTGAATGTCCATTAGAGTTCGCCCCCTCAGTATAAAGCCTTAAAAAATTAAAAATTCATGAATATTCCAGATAAAAATACTGTTTTCCCTTTACCACATTACGATAGGTTGTGCTTTTTAAAAAATATTATCACCAATCCGAATATCATTGTGGGTGATTTTACCTACTACGATGATTTTGAAAATGTCCACAATTTTGAAAAAAATGTGAAATACCATTTTGATTTTATCGGCGACAAATTGATTATTGGTAAATTTTGCATGATTGCTTCCGATGTGCGTTTTATTATGAACGGGGCGAATCACTTGACAGATGCCATTTCAACTTATCCTTTTGCGATATTTGGCAGCGATTGGGCGAATGCTATGGATGGTAAAACTTACCCAACGAAGGGTGATACCATTATCGGAAATGATGTATGGATTGGGTACAATGCGACGATTAT
>JANMYC010001366.1:0-15161 GCA_031381715.1 Saprospiraceae bacterium | reverse complement strand
CACCTTTTGTCAAAGCAGAAACGATTGCTGCGTGGTTTTTCAAAACTTGAAATTGACCACCAGCACCTGGTACTTTTACCGAAGTAATAGCACCTTTGAATATTTCTTTATCAGGAGTTAGAACTGTTATATTCATCTCTTTTAAGTTTTGAGTTTTGGGTTTTGAGTTTTGAGTGATAGGCATTCAACCCAAAACCCAAAACTCAAACCTCAAAACTATATTTAAGCTGCTGCGTCAGCAAGCAATTTTTTACCTTTTGCAATTGCATCATCAATAGAACCAACAAGGTTGAAGGCTGCTTCTGGATATGCATCCACTTCACCGTCCATAATCATGTTGAATCCACGGATTGTTTCTTCGATAGGTACTAATACACCTTTCAAACCTGTAAACTGCTCCGCAACGTGGAACGGTTGAGATAAGAAACGTTGTACACGACGCGCACGCGAAACCGTCAATTTATCCTCTTCTGATAATTCTTCCAAACCTAAGATTGCGATGATATCTTGTAATTCGTTGTAACGTTGTAAAGTTCTCTTCACTCGTTGAGCACATTCGTAATGCGCTTCACCGATGATTTTAGGGTCAAGGATACGAGAAGTAGAGTCAAGAGGATCCACCGCAGGATAAATACCCAAAGATGCAATTTTACGATTCAATACCGTTGTTGCGTCCAAGTGGGCAAATGTCGTAGCTGGAGCGGGGTCAGTCAAGTCATCCGCAGGTACATATACCGCTTGTACTGAAGTGATAGAGCCACGCTTAGTGGATGTAATACGCTCTTGCATCAAACCCATTTCAGATGCCAAAGTCGGTTGGTAACCCACCGCTGATGGCATACGACCTAATAAAGCCGATACCTCAGAACCCGCTTGAGTAAAGCGGAAGATATTGTCAATGAAGAACAAAATGTCACGACCACCATTAGGGTCATTCATATCGCCATCACGAAAGAATTCTGCCATTGTCAAACCTGATAATGCCACACGAGCACGTGCTCCAGGAGGCTCATTCATCTGACCGAATACAAGAGTAGCTTGTGATTGTGCTAAAGCTTTTTTATCCACTTTAGATAAATCCCAACCACCTTCTTCCATAGAGTGTTTGAATTCTTCACCGTATTTGATTACGTTTGATTCAATCATCTCACGAAGTAAGTCATTTCCTTCACGAGTACGCTCACCTACACCGGCGAATACTGACATACCATCATAGCCTTTAGCGATGTTGTTGATAAGCTCCATGATAAGAACCGTTTTACCAACACCCGCACCACCGAAGAGACCAATTTTACCACCTTTTGAGTATGGCTCGATCAAGTCAATAACTTTGATACCTGTAAAAAGAACTTCTGTTTCAGTAGAAAGTTGCTCATAAGCAGGCGGTTTGCGGTGGATAGAGTAAGCTGAATTACCTTTTTCAACTTTACCAATACCGTCAATAGCTTCGCCAATTACATTAAAAAGACGACCACGGATTTGCTCGCCAGTAGGCATCGAGATTTGAGTGCCTAAGTCAACAACTTCCATGCCGCGAGTCAAACCGTCTGTAGCGTCCATTGAAATGGTACGAACTGAGTTTTCTCCTAAGTGGCGTTGAACTTCAAGAATCAATTCGTCACCGTTTGGTCTTTTAATGGATAAAGCGTTCAGAATTTCGGGTAATTTTGAACCTTCGCCCGAGAAGCTTACGTCCACAACCGCACCGATGATTTGTTTAATACGACCGATATTTGCCATTTTATATAAACGTATTTAAATTTCTATATGTATTTTAAAAAACGGTGCAAAGTTAGGAGTTTTCCACATTATACCAAAGGATTTTGCATTTTTTACGTGTAAAATTGATGTTTTTCTTACCCCCTCAGTATATTTTGTTTTTTTGCTTAAAATGTTTTATAAAATACTGTCAGAGTATCGGAATGCCAAAAAATATATGTCCCTTTTGGGGCTTTGAACAGCCAGTAGCGAATTATTCGCTCAATTTTTTGAAAGATTATTTTGCTGTTTTCTTCTTTTTCCCGTTTTATAAAAATTAAAAATTGTCACATCCACCATCAAACCGAGCGTGATGCGTTCAAAATTTCGATTTTCATTCTTTCCTGTTGTAACCACTACTTGCCTTAAACGGGGTGAAATTTGGTAGCCCGCCGAAAGTGTAATCGGTAAATTAGAGATACCATACATCAAATGAAGCCCCGGTGATAGGACTTGTGCCCATTCCACATCATTAGGTAGCCCCTCGGCTACATCGTTAGACCACCGATAGCTTAAAACGGCGCCGATATCAATGGCTGAAACGAAAATTGACACATTTTGATCACTTTTTTTACCATAACTGCCCCAATTAAATGAAATGCCAATGGGCGCCGTGACGCCCGAAACAAACCCCCAACGCTTAAGCCCCGTAACTTGTCCACCACCCAATGGGTCTTCGACGGCAACAAATAAGCCTGGGTAAGCATTGAGCGAAACCGAGAATTTCGCTTTCCTTTTTAATGAATAAGAACCAACGGGTGCTGCATAACGGTCTAAAATACTTGCTACTTCTTCGCTGTTATAGGCGGTGAGAATATCCGTCATGAAATTACCGTAAAAAAAGAAATTTTTAAGCAATTCGCTCTGAAAAAGCCCCCTACTTTTCAAGCTTGGAATATCCGATAGGCCCCTCAGTATTTGGAAGGTATTGAGCACCGCACCCGCATAATTGCGTTTTTGCAAGGCAGCGGTAGCCTTCAAAGTGGCTTCAGCAATGGGTTTGTAAGTGAGCCAATAGTTATTTTTATAGCTTTCTTGCGCTTTTTTATCGAGCATTGAAAAGTATATCAAATGGCTTTTATCTATCAATTGCATCACATTCCAAGTCAATTGCAACGCAAGGCTATCCCTATTTTGGCGGTTGGCTTCATCTTTTAAATTAGACGAAAGAATCTCGAAAGCATTGAGATTGGCTAAATAATCACTGATATTTTCACCCAATATACGCATTTTTGTTCTCACCTCAGCCAAAGGTTTAGTAGAGATTTCGGTGAATAAACTGTCTTTAAAATTTCGGTAAATCAACGCCATAAAAAGGGAATCTCCACCCTTTTTTCGCAAACTGCTCCACGATGAATTATCTATAAAAGTTATTTTAGAATCATCATCATTTGAGCGCACATTCATTTCGTCTTGTTCCGTTGCTCTAAGATTGTCATTCAAAACAACCATCATCTGGATGATTCTATCCAATTCTGTTCTATCTTTAAAATATTTGGATTGTACATCTTGTAGAGCAAATGCGGGATGACTGCCCAATTGAAAGTGCTTTATAGTGTTAAAAGGCAAAGCAAAATACTTAAAATTAGCATTGTGGCGCACTTCCTCAAACTCTGCATCGTACAAAAGAGCCGCTTCAATATTCTCTGGCAGTTGCTCAATATCGGCTTGAAATGCGTTGAGTGCCACATTATTGAGCGAGGGCATTTGGTTGTCTAATTCAGCAATACTTTGAAAAGTTCTGAAAGTGGAAGGCAATAAGCGAGCAAACAGCGGATCATTGTCCAATTTCTGTTTAAATTGATTTAAAAAAGCGACTTTAAGTTCTTCTCGTACTCTTTTTTTAATGAAAAGGGCAGTGCCATCAATAATTTGAGAAGCTGAAAGCAAAGAAGACGAAGGGATTTCAGTGAGTGAGGCACCCGATATATTGCGTAATTGCCCCATATTCCGCTCGGAATATGAGCTCGGAACCATGTTTCGCTCTAAATCATGCCCCGCCAATTTTTGTAATTTAGTGATTATTTTAGTAACTTCTTTGAGCGATTTACTGGCAATTTCAAATTTAGGTACGGGAATAGAATCCGAGAAAGGATTACTGATAAATTTTGCTAAACTATTGACTTCCAACACAGTTGCCTTTTCAGTAGATGTAAGAGAGTCGCTAAATCTGCGCATATAAAGCCGTACACTGTCGTTGAACCTTAAAATATCTACGCGAGATTCGACGAGAAATTGTGCATCGTGAAAGGCATTTTGGGCGGATATAGTTATATTACTGATCAAAAATGCGAACAGGAGGGTTGCAGCGAATGTTTTCATTAGATAAATTTTATATATAATCGTTTCCTTTTATGACAAAGTTAATATTTTTATTTTATTATTTTAAGGCTTTAGTTTGGTAGATAGCTTGGCATTTTTAATAAAAATGATGAATTTCGCAGTCGTTTTATACTCAACGCACGATAAAAAAGAAAGACGAGATATGGAGTTAAAAATTGGATTTAAAACAATGAATGTACATAAAGTATTTATAATCAATTGCTTATTTTTTATTTTTATTCATAAAATAGTGGCTGCGGATGCCCAACAGGTTTTTAAAGAAGCCAATGCTGCTTACGCCGCTGCTAATTATAGCTTAGCGGTTGAAAAATACGAGGCTATTTTAAATGAAAAAGTATTTTCAAAAGAGCTGTATTACAATCTTGCCAATTCATACTACCGCTTGAATAAAACGGGTAAAGCAGTTCTCAATTATGAAAGGGCGCTGCGTTTAGCGCCTGCGGATGGCGATATTAAAAACAACCTTTCCATCGCTAAATCTCGTATTGTTGAAGATATAGAGCCTATTTCAAACGTTTTTATCGTCCGATGGTGGCGCATACTGAGGGGGGGCATGTCGGCGGATAGTTGGTCTGTTTGGGGCATCATGTTTTTATGGGTAGGTATTGCGGGCATTGCACTTTGGCTTTTATCCACTGAAAGGCTGATGAAAAAGCGCGGTTTCCTGACGGGCGTAGTTTTGATACCCCTCAGTATTTTACCCTTTTTATTGGCTCGTGATGCTCAATTGGAATCCAATATTGATTATATGGGCGTCATTACAGTTACTGAATCTTCATTTAGAGCCTCGCCTGATGTCAATGCCGCACCAGTAGCAGTACTGCACGAGGGCATAAAAATCCAAATTTTAGATAAAATTGCTCAATTAATAAAAGTCCGTTTACCCAACGGCGAAGAAGGATGGGTAGAAGAAGGGACTATTGAAAGGATTTGATTCAAGATTTAAGATTTAAGATTTAAGATTTTCGGCTCAATGATTTTTTAATCTTACATCTTACATCTTACATCTTACATCTTACATCTTACATCTTACATCTTAGCACAAACAAAAAACCCTGCTTCAAAAGAGAGCAGGGTTTTCGTATATAAAAATAAAGCTATGAAAACGTAGTTTCATTCAATTATTCTTTGCCACCGTTGAGTTGATCTTGCAACACTTTTAACTCATCCCAATTGCCAGCCGCAGCCAAAGCCGCTTGCTTTGCCCAAGTCGCTGGATTGTGGATAGAGTAACGAGGACCCGCAGCAGTTAAAAGGCCTTTTACAACCTCAGAATCGCTTTCTGCTAATTGAGCGAAAGTAGTGATACCGCCTTCATGGAGGATTTGTTCGATTTTTGGACCAATGCCTTCGATTTTTTTCAAATCGTCGCCTTTGCTCGCTTTTTTAGGCGCCTCAGCAGCTGGAGCTACTGGAACTGCTACTGATGCTGCTGCAATTGGTGCTGCTTTAGGTGCTGGAGCTACGGCAGTTCTATCAGATGGTTTGATGAAAACTACCCGCTTGTCATCTTTGGTACGTTTGAAAGTAACAATACCTGCAATAGATGCGTGCAAAGTAAAATCTCTACCCATATATACATTCTCGCCCGCATGGAATTTTGTACCACGTTGACGCACTAATATATTACCTGGACTGGCAAATTGACCGCCATACATTTTTACGCCTAAGTATTTCGCTTTACTGTCGCGACCGTTATCGGTACTACCGGCGCCTTTTTTATGTGCCATTTTTTAATTCTTTTAATTTTTTTTGAAAAACAGATTTTTGAAGAAAAATTCTCGAATTGAAAAGCTTTCTTATCCGTTGATTGAATCAATGGTAATGCTTGTCAAGTAATCGCGGTGACCGTTTTTAACACGGTAACCTTTACGGCGTTTCTTTTTGAAAACGATAACTTTGTCACCTTTAAGGTGTTCATTGACAGTAGCATTTACGCTTGCACCACCAACAGTCGGCGTGCCTACAGATACAGTGCCGTTGTTATCAACCAATAAAACTTGGTCGAAAGTTACGCTGCTGCCTGCTTCGGCTTCTAACCGGTGTACGAATAGGTTTTGACCTTTCGTCACTTTCACTTGCTGACCGGCTATTTCTACGATTGCATACATGATTTAAAGAACTTTTAATTATAAAAAAAATAGATTTTTTGCAAAAATGCTCGCAAAGGTACATTTTTCTATTAAAATATCCTATTGTTATCAAAAAAACTTCTTCATTATTCGCTTGATTCTTTCATTTTTATTGTATTTTTTTGAAACAAAAGGGATACCCCCTCAGTATAATGAACATATTTAGCAGAAATAGGGCGAAAAAAAAATCGTTGAAAAATATTTTTTTTCAGCATAATTTAAAAAATCCTCCTATATTTGCAGCCGAATTCAGCGAAAAGGTCACATGGCCGAGCGGTTAGGCTCAGCTCTGCAAAAGCTGCTACGGCGGTTCGAATCCGTCTGTGACCTCTTTCATTAAGTGCAATTAGTTGATTATCAATTAGTTGCACTTTCTTTTTTAAAGCAATTCTATCTAATAAAAAAGTCGAAATGATGAACAATCATTCCGACTTTTTTTTAAACGACTTAATATCGATATCCTCTGTGATACCACCTGTGTGGTCTTCTTTGAACGTAAACCCTCGGTGCAGGGCTGTAATAAGGTACAGCTGGTCTGACTACTACCGTTCTCCGATATGGTTGATCACGATAATGTGGCGAACACGATTGAAAAGACAACACTAAACCCAATCCTAAAACACATAAAAGCAATATCTTTTTCATTGTATCTAAAGTTTTAATTCATAGATTTGACTATAAATTTATCCCAAAGTTTGAATGAATAAAAGCTTTTAACCATATTTTAACATCTCTTTATCTGCGGTTACATTACCAAGGCTTCATGAATTTTCTTAGCCACCAAGGCATCATTTAAATAACCCGTTATGCCATGCCTATTATCAGTATGGTTATCAATATCTCGTTTGTTTTCAATCGTAGGGTCAATATTAAAATGCACCGCATCCAACGGATTGAGTGCCACAAAATCCCTTTCATCAAATGCATTGAACCAACCATTTTTCACCGAAGCGGGCATTTGTAAAGGCAAATCCAAGTATTTTCTGATGGAAGACATTCCCAAAGGCGAGCCTACGGTAATGAATTTTTTAACGTTAAAATGAGGGTTATTTCTCAAAACTAAGTAACTCACTATCGTCCCCAATGAATGACCAACGACTACACAAGGCTCATCATCAAAACATTTGATAATGTGGCTATCAATTTGTTTGCGAATATCGCGCACCGTGAGGTAAAGGAAAACATCGAGCGTAAATGACTTGAGAGCCTTTTCACCCAATGATTGTCGTCTATCCATGAGGGCTAATATTTTTTGGACGGGTTCCCAATTTAAAAAGCCGCGTGTAGCTTCTGAATTGTCCAAAAGTTCCGCTCTTTCATCTGGGGTCAAGTCCGTTTTATGCGCCATTTCTGTTAAAAATTCTTGAAAAAACTCAATTTGCTTGTATTCAGGGGGTGCTTCTTGCGAAAATCCTCTTATAACCTCCTCCTCAGCAGCAGGGGGATTATTGATATTATCCACCAATTTTTTCAATAATTTGCCATAATATGGGAATTCGATTTGTACATCGGTAGGGAGCGTGAGATTCGATTTTTTTAAACCTTCATTTAAGGTATCTATCCACGTTTTTTTGAGTTCGAGTTCTTCAAACTCTTCTTGGGCGCGCCCATGTATAAAAATGAGTTTCATTGTTGGATATTTGATTTATTGGAATTTTTAAAAATTAAATATCTATTTAAGACCTTAAAATGGGTTAAATACTGAGGGGGGCTACAAAATCAGCTTTACGCCATCTTTGTAAATAATAAAATCTGATTCGGAAGCACCGCCTAAAACGGCTTCGATTTTACCAGTTTCAAACGCATCAACAATATTATCTCCTGATTCGGACAAAGTAAAATAAAAACCGGCACTAAAGCTGGCAGCGTGACTATCCTTAATCGATATTGTGGTTCCAATCACATACGGGACGTGCTTAGCGATAACTATTGCTTGCTCCTCTGAAACACAAGCATTCAAAACGACAGTTTGAATTTTGAATTTTTTGTTAAAATATTTAAAAAGTATGTCCAAAGTAGCCGTTGGTACTACTTCATATTCTCTTTTTTCTTCATCTTGGAGCAAAATCCCACCTGATTCGCCATTTTCATTGTGCCCTGAAAAGTGCAAAATATTGGGTTTTTCAATTTCGGTAAATTCTCTAAACTCAGTTTTATTGACCGCTTTTTTAACAATAAGATTAAATTTATCTTGTTTGGTTTGCAGTTTCTCAGAAATACGAGCATACTCTCTGTCTAAATTCAACTTAGCCATTCCCGATGGATTGGCAGTTAACATCAGTATTTTGAGCCCACCAATCGTAGTGGAAGAAGGCGTTCCATTGGGTGGCAATGGCTGCGGTGAGGGTTCGCTTCTTTCCTCAACTCGAATAGTAGCAGTAGAGGAAATGTCTTCGATATAAGTAAGAAAAGCTTGTTTAATTTTATTCATTCCCCTATCAAATTCACTTTTCTCTATTGTCTCTCCCGCATTGCTATTTTTAAAAGAAGTAAAACGTGATTTTAGGTGAATAAAGTTGTTTTCTAAATCGTTTTCATTGTTTTCTCTTGACCAATTCAGGGTCAAGTCTATTGCATTACCGATTTTATCGTTTGCTGTAAGGTCTTTCAAATGACTTTTAAGGGGGATTGTTTTCATATTGTTTGATTAAATTGTTATTAGATAATAATTTCCTCCAAACATAATAATTTCTTCTAATTTTTGGTTAATTATTTCGCGTATTTTTATTGAAATAGTGTTGTTATTTGACTTGTATTTTAAAATACTACCATTTAATGCCATCTTTGGGATTATTATTCGCATATTTAAATGGATTGTAAAACAACAAAGGTCACGTTTTAAACATGACCCTTATTCCACTAATGATTACAATCAATCTTAAAAAAGCACACTTTTTAATTCAAACTAAATTTCACCGTTTTAAATCCTTCTCCATCGGATATTTTAAGTAAATAAAAACCCTGTGGCAATGGTGGTAGGCTGACATTAAAAGGTGCACTGGACGGAGCTTTACTCCTCAGTATAGAAACGATTTTACCGTCTAATTGGGCAATAGAAATATCATAATCACTTGATTTCCAGTTTTTTATCTCCACAAAAGTTGCTTCGTTGGCTTTTGCTGGATTGGGGAAAACGGTGATGGATGCATTGTCAACCCCCTCAGTATTTTTAAGCCCAGCGACAATAGCTTGCCATTTGTAGCGAACGGAAGTGATTGAGTCGCTGCCATTGGTATTGATGACCACTAAAGGCTGTTTAGTGGTATTGCTCCAAAAATAATAGCTGATAACTGTGTCTTTTGGTTGGCGAAAACCTTCGCCCAACGTGCTTCCGAGGGCAGTGGTAATGTCCACCCAAGGGAAAATACTGACTTTTACTTCCAAGCGAAATTCTCTTTCCTCGAATCGCCTTTCACGCAAAGCGGTAGCGGCTGTCGTCGCCCCAGGAATCAAAACTGTTCCCCAAGCGTCCGTTTTATCTTGTCGGCTGATGCGGTAATTGATGCGAATAGAATCGGGCTTGATGGGCAAACGGCTCAAAAGTGAATCTGGAATGACATTACTCGGCACTGTTGCCGTAAAATTGGATACAAAACTGATGGTCGGCAAATTATAAATCAGCGGTGCGTGGCGTTCATTGATGGGCGGATTGTAGCGAAATGCCACGCCGGGAATATTAATTGCCCCTAAATTGACGCCTTTAAAGCCCAATAACTCCAACTTTGTCGTCGTGCGATTTAAAACTGCTACTTGACCTGTATCCGTTTGGCGAATCAATTCACCCGATGGATACTGTTTGAAAGCTGCCGTATCGCTGGCAATGGCTTTATAGATTTCGGTACTAAATGCCGTGCTGTTGCGGTCAGAACGGAGGAAATTAAAGTTCCACGTTTGGTTGCCTCCCGCGGGCGCAACCTTCGCTAATCGAGCAGTTGTCGAGGTAGCCGTTGCTATTTTAAAAGAATCTCCAGCTGCGGGGAAATAGTTGTTGCTTAGTGTAATCTGAGCGGAGATAGCCGTAGATGTTAAAGAAATAAAAAAAGCGTAAATAATTGATTTATAGTTCATTGTGTAGCTTTAAATGGTAAAATGATAACAAAGGTAAAGCGAGATGAGGAAAGATGATACTAAGTGTGTGTTAACGATTTCTAAACGTTTTAAGTAGGCGTTTGAAAATAATTGCTGTTTTCTGTTGGGCTGAAAATCATGGAAAATACGTAGTAAAGCGGAGTATTTTCCATGATTTTTAGAGCCGACTTAAAAAAGGAAATAGCGATTATTTTAGCCTAACTGCTTATCACCACTGTTCAACCCCGATTTTACCCATGTCCACTTCTTTTAATTGATTACCTACTTGATATAAAAGCACTCTTTTAGGATTATCATTTTTTAAAGTCATGCGATAACAATTGCCACAACCTTTATAATCGAACTCGATTTTATACATATCATTTTCATAGTCATTCGCCCCTTTTCCACGGCGCCACCACCAATTGCCCCATTGATTAAAAATGACCATAATTTGGTTCGCAGAATCCACGCGTACATGGGCGCCGTCCGTGGGTGTAGTCAAATTATATTGAGCCACGTCCATCATTCGAGCTTTTATTTTCAAGCGTTGTGCTGCTTCTACAGCCTCTTTTATCCCTGAACTTTCATCCCAAGTTCGGTACATCGGCATCCCGCTATAGTTGTCGGGGGCATTCAAAACCAGTATTTCATCCGCATCATACCAGTTAAAAGTTTTATTGATATTGGTAAATACCTTTTCAGATTTCCACCAAATTCTATTGGTTTTTGTCAATAAAATGCTTGAAATGCCTAAATAACTAAGTGCAATCGTGTAGTAAACCCACTTAGGCAATCGAGATAAAAAGAGAGAAATTCCCATGAATAAAAATGCCGAAGCCATATATCCGTAACGGTCATTTTCAGTCAATAGAACATAGGAAAAATACAGCGTCATAACGGGTGCGAGTAATATTGAAAATAAACCGAAATTTAGAAATATCAATTTATTCCGCGCATTCATCCGTTTTAAAAAAACTAAACCTGCTGCTGAAATACCTAAAATAAGCACTAAAATTGCCCACGATACTGAGGGGGTACTGAAATAATTAAAGAGTGTCTCTTTCGTAATATGCATGAAATGCCGCGCAAAACCCAAGTATTTTACCACATATTTGCCATAAGTTGAGAACGCTTCGGGCGATAGGATTTTGACGTGGTTTTCAACCCCGTAATGCGCAATCCATTTATCGTGTGTTGCTCGATAAAAAACGAAATAAAGGGCAATTATACTGAGGGGTATGCCTACGAATCGGATGAATGTCTTTTTAAAATCAAAACTCCGAGGCGCATTTATCCAAAGGAAAATCAACAATACCAGAACTACAAATGGCGTAAAAAGGAAAAATTCTAAAGAAAATACCGAGCAGATGTATAAAATAATAGCATAGAGGACATATTTCGGCAACGGATTCTCCATGTATTTTAATGCTAAATGTAGTATAGTCAGCATCATCGCAAAAGCCAAAAGATAGTGAAATGAAGCCCGCCACACCATCACCTCCGCTTGATATGGCGAAAGTAAAAACATTAAAACGCCTATTAAAATAACGTTTTTAGTGTCTTCAAAACCACATTTTTTAAATAAAAACTCAAACAAGCGATACACTAATAAAGCATTTAAAGCGAAAAGTCCTGAAAAAAGTAAAAACCACGGCAGCCCCCACATCCGAAACGCCGCCGCCATTGCATACATGCATATATGCGTAAAATGGTAAAAACTTTTAATATTATACCTATCACCATTGATTACTTGCCATGCGGAATTATCATCAAAATCCGTTTGAAATCCCAAATAATCCGTCACAAATCCTGCGTTGCGCGTTATCCAATACAGCGAAACGGTGAGTGAAAAGAAAAATAAATAAAGTATGAATGTATTGTTCTTGTATGCGTACATTGTTTTTTATCTAAAAGTATAAAGTTTTATCGAAATCTTAAACACTAAAAATTCTTTATTTCATTTTTAAATGTAACTTTGTTGCATTAGAGTAGTCCAATACTTAGAATTATCAGACAATGAATGATTTACAGATTGAAAAAACCCTTCGCAGCACAGGGTTAAAAAAAACCTCAGTGCGCGTGGCAGTTTTGAAACATCTGTCGGATGAAATAAAGGCATTGTCGCAGCCCGATTTAGAAACGCTCTTTGAAGGGCGTGAAAATCGGGTGACTGTATATCGGGTTTTGAGGGATTTAGAGGAAAAAGGGTTGATACATAAGGTGTATGATGTGGAGGGTACGGCGCGGTTTGCTCTTTGTCGCTCTTGCACTGAACACCAGCACCACGATGAACACTTACATTTTAACTGTATAGAATGTAAAAATGTGATTTGTTTGGACGATATTAATGTGAATATTCCCAGTTTACCCACTGGTTTTAAAGTGAAAAATATACATTTTATAATAGAAGGTATTTGCGAAAAGTGTAATAAAATTTGAAAAAACAAAGCAAACATATTGATTTTAGAGCTTTAGCCTTAGCGATACTCATTTTTTTCGCTTTTGGGGCTAAAGAACTGCACCACTTTTTGGCTCATGCCCACGAAGAGGTGAGAATATGTGATGCTCAAAAAGGTGAAACCCACTTGCACAATGAAGAATATATTCATGCGGATTGTTCATTGTGTGATTTTACTTTTTCTACTTTTGAATTTCAATTCCCTGTTTTTGAGTTAAAATACAAGGTTTATCCTACTTTAAAAGAAGATTTTTCCTATAAATCTTCTCATTTCTTTAAATCACTCTTCTCTAAATCTCTTCGGGGACCACCGATAGTTTAAAGGCATAAAGCTTCTTTCTACGTCATTTTACCATTATTTTCATCTTTTTATCAACAGACATGAATAGATACATCATGTCGTTTTGTCTTGTTGTAGCAGCCACTGGAGCGCAAGCTCAGAGCGAATGCCATTACACCCTAAGAGGTAAGGTCAAAGACGCTGACTCTAATCAGCCGATTGCCTACGTCAATGTGTGGATTAAGGAAATCGACAATGGAGCAATAACGGATGAAAACGGCAATTTTGCTGTTTCGAATCTTTGCAGAAAGGCTTACACGCTCGAAATGAGCCACGTAGAATGCCAAAAACACTCAGAACAAGTCAGTATTGAGGGTAATACTGAGGGGGTCTTTGTTTTACACCATGAAACAAAAATGCTCAAAAACGTTGTTGTCACCTCCAAACGCGTTGCTTTGGAAGCCACTCAAGCGAAAACTGATTTGTACGGTGCAGAGTTAGACCGTAATAAAGGTGAAAATTTGGGTGAAATGCTCAAGTCGCTTTCGGGCGTTTCGTCTTTGAACACAGGGGCGACCATTTCAAAACCCGTTGTGCAAGGCTTACACTCCGACCGTGTACTCATGTTCAACAATGGGGTGCGCCAAGAAGGTCAACAATGGGGCTTGGATCATGCACCCGAGATTGACCCTTTTATCGCCGACCGCATTACGGTTGTGAAAGGGGTGGCGAGTATAAAATACGGTGTGGGTGCTATCGGCGGTGTCATTTTAGTAGAACCTCGGGCTTTGCGCGACACTCTGGGCATCGGTGGAGAAGTGAATTTGGTCGGTTTTTCAAATGGGCGCACAGGCGTCGTGTCGAGCATGATTGAGGGTAAAAATCAACGTTTTTCATGGCGTTTGCAGGGAACAGCTAAAAAAGGGGGCAATTTGCAGACCCCTCAGTATTTCTTGAATAATACGGGTGTAGAAGAGTTAAATGGCTCTGCAATGCTTGGTTTTAGATGGAAAACGGCTGTTTTTGAGGCATTTTATAGCCATTTTTATACTAAAATTGGTATTTTAAAAGACAGTCATATTGGTAATTTGACGGATTTAAAAACGGCGATTGAGCGTGGCAGACCCATTGTAGATAGAGCATTTAATTACGATATCGCACGTCCTGCCCAGCGTGTCAACCACGATATTGTGAAACTAAAAACCACTTTTCCAACGGGCGAAAGTGGGAATTTGAGTATCACTACTTTTTTTCAACAAAATCTAAGAGAAGAGTTCGACGCACATCGCCCTGGTGGTAAAATACCCGTTGGTTTTGCTACGCCCGAAATCGCTTTTCAGTTGCCAAGTGCCGGTTTGAGAGCCGATTGGGAACATCGTCCGATTCATAATTTTCATGGTGGCGGCGGTGCCGAAGGGCTTTTTCAGAGCAATAATACCTATTCTGGGGCTTTAATTCCTGATTACACGCAGTCCACAATTGGGGCTTATTGGACTGAGCGTTGGCGGCGATATCCTTCGCCTTTTGAGTTGGAAGCGGGTATTCGCTACGATAAACGGCATTTGCAAGTGGATAGCACCCGCTTTGGCGAGCGCAATAAGCAATTCGATTTTGCAAATATTTCGGCTTCCGCAGGAGCGATTTATCATTTAGGTTCAAAGGGAAAAGTCACTTTTAATGTAGGCACAGCTTGGCGTAGCCCCAATGTAAACGAACTTTTCAGCAATGGTGTGCATCACGGAACGGCAAGTTTTGAGCGCGGCGACCCGAATTTAGTACCTGAGCGGGCTTTAAATACCAGTATTTCGGTGCACTATGACCATGAAATTTTTGAAATAGAAGCCACTGCTTTTCAAAATGCCATCAACAATTTCATTTATCTGAAACCTGAAATCAATCCTGTTTTGACTATCAGAGGCGCATTTCCTGCTTTTAGTTATAACCAAACTGATGCTATACTGAGGGGGGGCGATTTTACGGCTTCTTTACATTTTGTTAAGAACACTGTTTTGAGAGTGAAAGGTACAACACTTTTTGCCCACGATAAAACAGCGAATGACTGGCTGCCTTTAATGCCCGCTGATAAAATTGAAACTTCGATAGGAATTGAAAATCAATC
>JANMYC010001340.1:0-1742 GCA_031381715.1 Saprospiraceae bacterium | reverse complement strand
GTCTACTTAGTACAAGATCATCACTTAAATCTCATGATTGCACAAGAAAGAAAATTGTAGAATATAATTAAGACTGGCTTTTATAGCCTTCGTTAGTCCTTGATAATCTTGAAATCAATTTTTCGTGGAAATTACAAATTTCCAATTATTTTTTTTGTTTGTATTCATAACCGACTCTAAAGCTCAAGATCCAGCTGCTGTTGATAATGCTTGTTCTGCAAATGTATTTTGCAGTACTTCCAAGCTAAATGGTTATTCAAATAGAATCCAATTACCCGATCTAACCAAAGTCCCTTACCCTAAGCCGAAAGGTTTTTGTGGTGAAATGGATGGACCCAGCTGGTTCAGATTTGTAGCTCAAACCGCCACCCTTGAATTGCGATTCAATTATTTGAATTGTGGTGTAGGGTCAAGTGGCTTCCAGACTGCTATTTTCTCTACCACTGATTGCAAAGATACTGCTGCTTTTAAGCTTGTTTCAAACTGTATCAGTTTAACTACAGCTACCGGTACTGGTAATCTATTGGCAACGGGCTTGGTGACGGGTCAAACCTACTATCTCTTAGTGGACGGATTCAGTGGCAGCCAATGTGATTACAATATTGCGGTACTACAAGGGACAATTCAGACAGTTGCCGCTGGCGATTTGACTGCTCCGACTGCCATTTATGGTCCTTTGGATATTTGTATCAATGCCACTTCAGCGACTTTTTTAGTTCCTAAAAACGCTAATGCGAATGAGTATGTTTTTAGTTTTTCAACGAATGGCGGCCTTGCAAGCATTATCAGTTCAAAAGACAGTTTTGTATCTTTTAATATCAGTCCACCAGTATTTTTAGGCAATATCCAAGCGAATTATAAAAATAACTGTACCAATGGACCGATAAAAAACATTGATTTACAGATTTCAGATACTACTCGGATAACTCTCCCGCCTCTAACTTTGAGTTTTGGGGAGAGTAAATCGGTATTGGATGTGGTCTACAGTTATGGCCCTACGCCTTTAACGACGACTACAACGGATACTTTTAGGTATAAAAGACCTGGCGGAAGTGCGGCTGATTGCGATACGAGTTATAAAATAGGGGTTACCCGCTTAGCAAAAACAGCTGCTGCGCGAGCTTATTTTTTAAAGCCTGGTGAGCCCATTGTGTTGGGTGGTGTTACGTATAGTGTTTCGGCAACTAATTGTAATATTATTTTAGCAAGTAGTGGTGATACTATTTATAATGCTTTAATGACCCACACTCTTAGTCCATCTACTCTAACACTAAATTGTAACAGTGGTACGTTGAGGATTAATAAAGTTGATTCATGTGCCAATGTTTCACACAACACTTCTTATAATTGGTATCAAGTCAACGGCAATGGGTCTTTCAGCTTTTATTCAAGTACAAGTCGCTTGACGACGACGACTGCCGATAGCTTTGCAGTAGTTGTTAAAGACTCTGTTATTATAAAAGGAAAACCTGAATCGGGTTATAAAATCTATTACGATACCTTGCGCATTCGAGTTTCGGGCGTAGGTTCGGCTGATGTTCCTCCGCAACCTTTTTTGATAAATGGCGCTACTGCGGTTTGTCAAGGGTCAAATAATACCTATACTTTGGCGTCTTATCCTCCCAAAGCGGACTCTTTAATTTGGACTTTACTGAGGGGGAGTGGTACTATCATAAGCGGACAAGGAACCAATAATATCACAATCAAATGGCTCGGAACAGCCACGAGGGATACCTTGCGGG
>JANMYC010001337.1:0-2598 GCA_031381715.1 Saprospiraceae bacterium | reverse complement strand
ATGGGTGGCGGCTCTGGTCATGGTTACAAAATGGGGGCTGTGGTGGGTGAAATGATGGTGGGTTTAGTGAGTGAAAAAGTAGGAGTGAACCCTATTTTTAGCTTTACGAGGTTTGAAAATTTGGGTGAAAAGGTGGAAAGGCGATGAAAATATAAACAATAGATATTACTATGACTAAAACTCACAACAATGGAAAACATAGACACAAGCTTGTTCATATCCTTCGTTGAGGATGTCAAACAGAAGATTAAAGCAGCTCAATACAAGGCATTGCAAGCTGTCAATAAAGAACAAATTGCCCTTTATTGGGACATCGGGCAACTGATTGTAGAGCGACAAGAGCAGTATGGTTGGGGAAAAAGTATCGTTGAGAATCTTGCTAAAGAATTACAGGCGGATTTTTCGGATACCAAAGGGTTTTCAGCTCAAAACCTTTGGTATATGCGACAGTTTTTTACAGAATATAGTAAAAGTGAACTTCTCCAACCACTGGTTGGAGAAATCAATTGGACTAAGCATTTAATTATTATAGCAAAATGTAAAGATGAGCATCAACGCTTTTTTTACCTTGAAATGACTCGTCGGCATTTATGGTCGAAATCGGCATTGATTCAAGCTATTGAGGGTAAAATGTGGGAGAAAACCGTCATTAATCAACAAAATTTTAGTGAAACTTTACCCAATCAGCAAGGTGAAAATGCGGCGTTGGTTTTGAAAGATGAATATACTTTTGACTTTTTAGACCTTTCTGAACCCTATACGGAACAGCAATTAGAGTTGGCATCATTGAGCAATATTCGTAATTTTTTAGCATCAATGGGGGGTGATTTTGCGTTTATTGGCAATCAATTTGGCGTCAAAGTAGATGGTAAAAATTATGAAATTGATTTATTGCTTTATCACAGAGCGTTGCAATGCTTAGTCGCAATTGATTTAAAAATTGATGATTTTAAGCCTGAATATGCGGGTAAAATGAATTTTTACCTTTCAGCTTTGAATAAATATCATCGAAAGCCGCACGAAAATTCCAGTATAGGGATTATTATTTGTAAAAATAAACATCGGACGGTGGTTGAGTTTGCGTTGCAAGATGTTCAAAAACCGATTGGTGTGGCTACATATACATTGACTGAATCTTTACCTCAAGAGTTATCACAGTTTTTTCCTACAAGTCAGGAATTTATCGACAGAATCGAGGAAATTACGGATAAGTTAAAAGGGAATTAAATTCTAAACAAGCTATTTATCTTAAAAACAAATGAATAATAGGTTGAAATCTACATTTTTCTGGAGATTATATCTTCTTCCAGAAGAAAATACAGTTGACCCAGATTGGTTGATTGAAGAACTTTATTATTTATTTTTAGACTTGTCAGAACAATTTACGGTTGAAAACCCAGAAACTATTCATTTTACTTTTAATTGTGGTGGTGGCTATCAATTAGAAATTGAGTTTATTCCAGAGTTGTTTAAGCATATTTATCTTTTAAAAAATGGTGAGAAAACTCTTTTGGGTTGGTGGGACAATGCCCATTGGCATCCCCATTTTTTAAGAATTGAAGAATTGGAATTGATAGCTGAATATGTAAAAAAAAATGATGCTAAATGGATAGGTTTAGATATTCCTTTTCTATTTCTTTTTGGTTTTCTGTGCGTTGTTGATGATAAAACAGAAACATACGTTGAGCAGAAAGTCAAGAGAATATTTAATTCTTTTAATCATCAACTTGGTGATATGGTAGGAAAAGATTTTCATTTTTTGTACAGAACACATAAAAATTATCATTGGCACTTTGATGCTCAATCTGATTGGCTCGTTTTAGCGGATGAATATGGGGCTTATTCTTTAAGACAAAAAAGATATGAAGAACAAAAATTTCCGTTTGAAGATTGGAAAGACATGATAAATCAAATAGAAAAAGCATTGAATAACAATTGTTTATAAAAAAATATATGTCCAACAAAACTTTCTTCTGCATTGATGCCCACACGTGCGGGAATCCTGTCCGATTGGTGGCTGGAGGTGGTCCCATACTGAGGGGGTCGAATATGAGTGAAAAGCGGCAGCATTTTCTGAAAGAATATGATTGGATTCGCAAAGGGCTCATGTTTGAACCACGGGGGCATGATATGATGTCGGGCAGCATTTTGTATCCACCGCACGACGAAGCAAATGACATCGCTGTTCTTTTTATCGAAACGAGTGGTTGCTTGCCGATGTGTGGTCATGGTACAATTGGTGCGGTGACAATTGCCATTGAAGAAGGTTTGGTGACGCCGAAAGTGGAAGGTGAATTGCGCGTTGAAACGCCAGCAGGATTGGTTTTGGTGACGTATAAAAAAGAAGGGAATAAGGTGAAATCGGTTAAATTAGTCAATGTGCCTTCGTTTTTAGCGGCTGAAAATTTGACCGTTGATTGTCCTGATTTGGGTGAATTAATAGTAGATGTTGCCTACGGCGGTAATTTTTACGCCATTGTTGACCCTCAGAAAAACTTCGCGGGACTTCAACATTTTAAAGCGGAACAGTTGATTGCTTGGGCAAGGGCAATGCGTTTGAATATGAATGAAAAATATACTTTCGTGCATCCTCAAAAC
>JANMYC010001333.1:0-1512 GCA_031381715.1 Saprospiraceae bacterium | reverse complement strand
GTTCGGGCTGTTTTATGGGCTTGGGCGACGGGTTGATTATTTTTTAAAGCCGTATTAAAAGCTGCGGTATAATCTGCAAACCACACATCATCGGTTTTAAAAGCCTTATCCATATTCTCTGCCGCTGAGCGCAGATTGTACGATTTGCCAGTATTTTCGGAAGTCAAATAAGCTCTAAATTGCAGGGCATTGGTTTCTAATTGAAAAGCATGTTGACTCAAAGTATAATTATCGAGCCTAAAACGATTGGAGCGTTGATATATATTGTCGATAAAAGCACCCCTATAAGTATAGCGCATTTCAACCCCTTTTTGAGGCCTGAAATAGATACTTAAATCGCCTTTTAAATTTTGTAGATTATAATATGTAACATCTTTTTCAGCGTAACCTGTTCTGCCTACCTCGTAGTTTTTACCACTTAAAGACAATGTTCGACGGTTCGATGATTCATTTCCATAAATATTCACGCCATCAAAAGCAGGATTATCAGCCCCTAAAAGACCCGTTGTGGCATTGAGTGCAGGAGCAAGGTCGGTTTTATCATCCGCCACCCAATCATAGCCTTTTGTGTAAGAAAGATTGGTTTTGAAAGCCCATTTTGATGATAAAACTTTTGCAAAACGCAATTGTGACTCGGAAAAAGCATGAGGAGAAATGCCATCAAGACTTGATATATGGTTAACACCTAAGACTAGCCGAAACGATACCCCCTCAGTATCGAATGGATTTTTTGTCCTAAAATTCGCCAATCCATTCACCGCATTCATCCCATAAAGGGCGGAAGCTGTGCCAGGTATGATTTCAACTTTTTCAATATCTAAATCTGTAACGCCGAGCGCATTTGCCATTGGCACGCCAATATGCGGTGCTTGATTGTCAATACCATCAATAAGCTGCGCAAAACGCACATTGGTGGTATTAGCAAACCCGCGTGTATTAATCACTTTAAAACCCATGCTGGGTGTAATCACTTGTACACCTTTTAGATACTCAAGTGCATCAAAAAAAGATGGCGCACCCATTAAGCGAGCATCCTTGGCTTTGAGTTGTTCGATACTGATGGGCGAGCGTAAAATATTTTCACTGGTGCGTGAAGCAGAAACGACTAATTCTGTGAGCGTTTCAAGTTTAGTGGTATCTATATTTTCGCTGGTTTGAGCGAAAAATGGAGTGTAAAAGCTAAAAATGAGTAATAAACTGAGAATTGATTTCATTTTGATAGAAATTAAATTTTCGCTATTTCCATAAAGATATAACGCTTATTTTAACCTCAAAATCAAACCGTCAAATTTTTTGATTCTTGTGCTAAAAACGCTTGAAAACGCTTTTGCAAATCTTTGTAATAATTGATTATTTCTTCTCCTTCGGCTGTGACAAGCGCTCCTCCCCCACTGCTGCCGCCTGTTTGGGTCAAAATCAATGGTACTTTGGCGTGTTCATTCATCGAACTAATCATTTGCCACGCTTTTTTATACGACATACCCATATTTTTAGCGGCTTGACTTATCGAAT
>JANMYC010001271.1:0-8307 GCA_031381715.1 Saprospiraceae bacterium | reverse complement strand
TTCACATTAATACTGTCGGGTTTAAATTTTAGAAAAATTTTAAATCTTCCTAAGATTCTGGCAAATTCTGCGCTGTGAACATTTGGAAAGTTTTAAACTTTCCAAATGTTGTACACGACAGCATTAATGTGAAAGACTACTAAGATTTACTTTATCAAAGGCTTCCCCTGTAAAGCCTGAATAAACACCCATAAAGTAGTAAGTCCATACACAATACTCATCACAAATACCATTTTTACATTTCTAACGGCATAAAATGACAGCAAGGGTAGAACCTGTAAAGCGTGCATACCCATAAAATGAGCGATTCGCAAATCACCGTATTTTTTACTCCAATTAACGAGAGGAATGCCTTCGCTGCCGTCGGCGGCACCTACCGTGTGTGAAAGCCGCGCACCCATCGCAAAACCTTGTAAAGAGAAAATAAAAAATATCAAAATGCCCAAACGAATGCCCCACAAATAGCCTGCGGGAATGTCCGCAACTTTATCCGAGAAGAATAAAAAACCGATATATGCCGTCCAAAATGAAATGCACGCGGCTGCAAATCCCATCAAATTGAACATGGCGGATTTGAAGGGTGTCGTGAGATTGAAATGAGACATTTCACCTTGACTGGCTTGGTACATAATATACACGTTTTCAAAATTGAGCAACAAAATCATACCCCAAGAGTACCACATTACTGAGGGGGTGTCGTCCAAATATTGCAAATACCAACCCATTGACCAAACGAAAATGGTTGTAGATAATAGAAATTTGAAAGGCTTGAACCACGCATTTGTGCCCAAAACTTGCGTTTTTGTCGTTTTTGTTAAAATATAACAAATAATGGCTCCCACGAGACAAACCCAACCGCAATAATACATTGGTTCGTTTTTGCTTTTGAGTATGTCTAAAAATGAAATCATTTTTTGGATTGATTTTGATATGCTGAAATTTCTCCTTTTTAAGGAATTTAAAGGACAAATTTAGGTAGTTTAAAATTGCTAAACGATAACAATTGTTTAGTTTTATGCTTTAAGTTTTAAGTCTAAAATTTTAAAACAGCTATCTTTAGTAAAAAAATACGCTTTTATGCAAAGAGAAATCAAAACTTACAATCTCGATAAAAACTACCTTTTCGTTCATAAGGAAGATGTTACGGATTCACAATTTGGCTTGGATAATACTACCGAATTGATTGATAGTGGTTTTGGTTTGTACTCTTCGGAGCGGGTAAAAGGCAGAATTGGGCCTTTAAAATCCGAATTTTTTCGCATTGCGATTTGTCGGCGTGGTTCTGTCAACGTGGATTGTGGTTTGGAGACTTTTACACACCAGCGCAATACCATCCATTTTAATTTTCCTTCGCAATTGTTTTCATTTTATGATAAAAGCGATGATATGCATGCCTATTATATGTTGTTCAATGAAGCGTTTATTGAAGGGCTTTTGCCTTTGCAAGCCATTCAAAAGCATTTTCCTTTTTTGGATTATGCGGGTATCCCGCTTTTTCAATTGGATGAGGATGAAGCCATTGAAATCGTAGGTTTGTTTTTTAAAATTGATAATGAAATAAAACAGCGCAAAACAGGCTTAAAACAGGCGATTCAATTGTACATTAATTTGATTTTGATAGCTGCCAATCGAAGTTATATTCGTCAAAATTTGGTTAAAAAATTGGATACAACGAAAGACAGCACGCTTTTAACCCGTTATAAAAAATTGGTTGCTCAATATTTTATCACCAAACGGCAAGTAGTGGATTACGCCAATCTTTTATCCGTTACGCCCAATCATCTGAATAAAATTATTAAAGAGCAAACGGGTAAAACAGCCAGTGATTTTATTAATGAAATGTTGCTGATGGAAGCCAAAGCCCTTTTAAAACACACCGAATTGTCCATTTCCGAAATTGCTTACCAGTTGGATTTTACCGATCCTTCGCATTTTAATAAGTTTTTTAAAAAAGGAACAGAATTTACGCCCATGAATTATCGCAATCAAAATTAAACTTACCATATAAAGCATAAAATCTACCATAGTTCTGGGTTGCATTGCCTGCACATTTGCATCATTATTTAGAAAAACTAAAAATGCAACCAAAGATGAGAAAGGTAATTTTAATGCTTTTAGCATGTGCTTTTTTAAGCGCACCCATGTCTGCACAACACAATGCAGGGAACAACGGCAAGATTTTGCTCATTGCTTCCAACCCCTCAGTATCCAAGCAAACGGGCTGGCCGATTGGGGTTTGGGCAGCCGAAGTTATTCACCCGTATTGGGAATTTTCAGTGGCGGGCTACACCGTTGATATTGCAAGCCCTGATGGTGGTGAAATCAAAATTGATGGTTTTAGCGACCCCGAAGATGCCAGTAAATATGCAGCTTGGGACTATGTGTCCTTAGGTTTTTTAAAGGATCCTGAAAAATCCAAATTGATGAAAAACACACTTAAACTATCAACCATCAATCCCAATGATTACAAAGCCGTTTTGGTTTGTGGTGGTCAAGGACCCATGTACACGTTTATTGACAACACAGAATTGCAAAAGTTCTTCGTAGATTTTTACCAAACAGGCAAGCCTACAGCATCTATTTGTCATGGAACGTGCATTTTATTAAAAACCAAATTGCCCAATGGTAAATATTTGGTGGAAGGTAAAAAATGGACAGGCTTTGCAAATAGTGAAGAGAATTACGCAGACAGCTACGTGGGTAAGCAAATCCAACCTTTTAGAATTGAAGATTTGGCGAAGAAAATGCCCAATTCAAAATTCGTAGTTGCGCCCATGTTTGAGGCTTTTGCGGTACAAGATGGCAATTTGATTACGGGTCAGCAACAAAACAGTGGTGCCGAAGCCGCAAAATTAGTCATTGCTCAATTGGAAAAAGATAAAGCACGCTATCCGACTTACGTACTCGTACATGGGGCGTGGGCAGATGAAAGTGCGTGGGGTTTTGTGCGCAATCAATTGGCAACAAAAGCAAATGTGGTTGTCGTTAACCTGCCTGCTCATGGTGCGGACAACACGTACGGCGTCGGTGTGGGCTTATCGGACTACGTTAAAACTGTTTCAGCAGCCATCAACGCACAACAAGGTAAAGTGGTTTTGGTTGGGCACAGCATGGCGGGTGCGGTGATTTCGCAAGTGGCTGAGAATTTGCCCAATAAAATTGATAAATTGATATACGTATCCGCTTATTTGCCTAAAAATGGGGAGAATGTTTCGGGTATTACCAATAAGTTTTTAAACAATAAACCGATTGAAGTTTTTGAATTTAATAAGGATTATACGCTGGTTGGTATCAAAAAAGACGCATTGGCGAATGTAGTTTGTGCTGATTGTCCCGATTACATGAAAGAAGTTTTGGTCAAATATCACCGTGCCGAACCCGTAAAAGGCTTGAATGATAATGTGACTTTAGGTGCTAAGTTTGCGGCTATTCCGAAGTTTTATATTTCAACAAAAAATGATTACGCGGTGCCTTACGCCCTTCAACAGCAAATGATTAAAGACAATGGTACGGTGAGAAAAGTGTATGAAATGGCGACTTCGCACTTGCCTTTTGTGGCGCAACCACAGGAGTTTTTGAAAATTCTTACAAGCATACAATAGATGAAAAAAGCATTTTTTATGGTAGTTGCGTGCTTTTTACTGAGGGGGTACGCAACTGCCCAAATCAATGAAAGCGATACCGCTCAAATACAAATTAGGGCAAGTTTAACGGGTAATTATCAAAAAGGAAATGTAGATTTGCTCGTCATTCGCAGCCGGGTTGATGCTTTGTATGCACCTACAAAAGAGTGGGTTTTTAAATCGCAGAACAATAGTCTGTACCAAGCGTTTTACGATAAAAAAGCGGATAATGATGTATTTAGCCGAAATTGGCTCTATTTCAAGCCACAAAATCGATTTTACCCCTACATCATTTCTTTTATTTCAGGCAATTTTAGAAGAAAGATTGATATGCGTTATTTCATCGGTTTGGGTGCAACGGGGCAAGTGGTGAATACAAAAAATCATATTTTGAAATTATCGGTAAGTGCGGTGTATGAGCGCACAAATTTTAGTGATAAAAACTATAATTTTTCAGAATACAATGGCAGCGACAATATAAAACTGTGGCGTGGTACTTTATATTTGGCGGGATGGCATTATCTATTTCAAAAACACGCCCGCTTATTCTATGATGCTTACTGGCAACCCGCTTTTGATAATAAAAACAATTATAGAACGCAATATGATATTGGCGTTGATTTTCCAATTTGGCAAGGGTTGTCCTTCAATGCACTTTATACCTACACCCATGAAAATGTGGTTATTCAAAAAATCAAGACAGATGATAAAATCTTGACATTTGGTTTAGCTTATAATTTTAAACAAAACCATCATTGATGTAGATTTGCAAACGATACCCCTCAGTCATGCCTTAGGCTTGATAGAGCGAAACGCACCATATATTTACCTATAATTAATCGACATTTAATTTAAAACAATGAAAATAGCAATAATCGGTACTGGCAATATTGGCGGTGCTTTGGCTACGTCGTGGGCAAAAGCGGGGCATGACATTATATTATGCGTCCGAGATAAACAAAATTTTAAAGGGCAAGCTTTGTTAGAAAATCCAAACACGAAGGTATCGGATTTTGAAAATGGCGTAGCCGAAGCCGACGTTATTTTAGTGGCTACACCCATTGCGGTAGTGATTGATGTGGCAAAAAGCCTGAGCAATGTTGCCAATAAAGTCATTATTGATGCCACCAATGCCATTTTTACAAAGCCCGAAGGCTACAATAATGCTTTTGAAGCTTTTGCAGCTTTGACCAATTCCGATAAAATTGTCAAATGCTTCAACAGCACGGGTTTTGAAAATATGAAAAATCCGCATTATGGCGATACGGCAATTGATATGTTCATGGCGGGCAGTCACGCAGAAGCTAAAGCTATTGTTGAAACCCTTGCTAAAGATGCTGGTTTTGGGCGGTGCATTGATTTTGGTGGCAACGATAAAGTGGCTCTTTTAGAACAATTTGCCCTCTGTTGGATTAACTTGGCAATGATGCAAAAGAAAGGGCGGGATTTTGCTTTTACGATTGTGGAGCGGCAGATAAATATTACCCCCTCAGTATTGAGCCTAATTTCTAAATATTCGCACTAAATACTGCTTTTTTTAATCTACTCAAATGAATGGGTGTAATACCCAGATACGAAGCAATCATGTGTTGTGGCACACGGTTGTGGATGTTCGGGAAAATATCTGTAATGGTGTCGTATCGTTCTTTGGGAGTCATCATGTACAAGTTTTTTATCCGCATATCATTGTAGATGAAATAAAATTCTGCGACCATGCGCCCGAGTTTATCGCCTTGTTGGAGATTTTTATAACCCCAGTCAATAGCACTACGTGGAATAATGACAACCTCCGTTTCTTCAATGGCTTCTAAAGTATAAAAAGCAGGTTGTTTCAATATAAAACTCGTATAATCCGCTATAAAATTGTTTTCTAAAGCAAAATGGGTCGTATGTTCCGTACCGCTTTGGTCTAAAATTGTAACCCTTGCAATGCCTTTATTGATAAAAAAAAGCTCATTCAGATAGCAATTAGGCTTGCTCAATGCCTCCCGCCGCTTAAATGTTTTAACAAAACAAAACTTTAAGAATCCATTCATTTCACTTTCTGAAATGTCAATCATTTGACTAATGACTTGTTTAATTTGCTCCATTCTATTTATTTTCTATAAAAACAGTTGAATCACCATTTTGTTAAAAACTTAAACTTTACTTAACCTTCATTTAATATTCAGCTAAGATAGCCTTTTAATCTTTGTCGGACTAAACAGAAACGAATATGATGTCTGACATCCAATTAAAATTATTAGAGAAAACAGCATTTCAAGTACGCCAACATATTATTAGAATGTCAACCGATGGCGGTTGTTTTGTGGGGGCATCGCTCTCTGCCACGGATTTGATAGTTTATCTCTACAAGCATTTTCTTGATATTTCAATTGAAACATTTGATAACCCCAACCGCGATTATTTATTCCTTTCAAAAGGGCATGATGTACCAGCCTTGTATGGCACTTTCGTCGAATTGGGCTGGCTCGATGCCTCGCGTTTGAAAAACCATCTTTCCACTACCGATAATATTTATTGGCATCCAAATACTCGAATAAAGGGTATTGAATTTCATTCCGGTTCGTTGGGTCACCTCTCCTCAGTATCCATCGGCGTTGCGATGGATATTAAGTTGCGGGGCGGTAAAAATAAGGTCGTTTGCATCTTAGGCGATGGCGAATTGAATGAAGGCTCGTGTTGGGAAGCCGTTTTAGTTGCCAATGCATATAAATTAGATAATTTGATTTTCGTCATTGACCGCAACCATTTTCAAGCCAATATGCGCACCGAAGATTTGATTCCACTCGAACCATTGCACGATAAATTCACGGCATTTGGTGCGGTAGTTAAACGCATCGATGGGCATGATTTCAATGCTTTACACGATACTTTTTCCACTTTTCCTTTTGAAAAAGACAAACTCAACGTGGTAATATGTGATACTGTACGCGGCAAAGGCTTACCGAGCATCGAAGAGCGTGCCGACCGTTGGTTTTGTAATTTTACTGAGGGGGAAGTCAATTCCCTTTTAAAAGAATTGGAAGGTGAAACCATGACTGAATTAGAATCGGAAATCCTAGTTGTTCGATAAAAAGTTTTGAGTTTCGAGTTTTGGGTTGTGAGTAACTCAAAACTCAAAACCCAAAACTCAAAACTGCCTAAAATGACCTACGAAGAATTACTCAAACAAACTGCCTTAAACGACGAGCGTTTCATCGTCATGACTGCTGAAAACAGGGCGTTAGTACGCACTTTACCAGCCGTTTTAAAAGGGCGTTTTATAGATACAGGCATTACGGAACAAACTATGATTGGTGCAGCAGCAGGTTTGGCACTGCGTGGACGCATTCCTGTGGTGCATGCTTTAGCCTCATTTTTGACGATGCGAGCGTTTGAATTTATCCGCACCGATGCGGGCATCCCTAATTTGCCCTTGAAATTGAGCAGTTTCATCCCCGGTTTTTTATCGGATGGCAATGGCGCAACGCATCAATCCATCGAAGATATTGCCCTCATGCGAGGCATACCTAATATGACCGTTTTTGCTGCTGCTGATGAAGATGATTTGGTTAAAATGTTGCCTCAAATTTGGCAATTGCCGAATCCGAGTTATGTGCGCATTTGTACACGGACACCTTTACATAAGCATAGTGATTTTGAAATGGGCAAAGCAGAAGTCATTTCAGAAGGCAGTGATGTGACGATTTTGACCTACGGTTTTATGTTTGAACAATGCCTGATTACCAAAGAAATTTTAGAAAAAGAAGGACTTTCGGTGGGGCTTTTAAATATGCGTTCATTGAAACCCGTTGACGAAGCGTCTATTTTAAAAGTTGTTAAAAATAGTGAAATGCTCGTGACGGTTGAAGACCATTTTCAAACGGGTGGTTTGTACAGCATTTTAGCCGAAGTTTTATTAAAAAATCAAAAGACAGCTAAAGTTTTACCCATCGCTTTAAAAGAAAAGTGGTTCAAACCGGCTCGATTGAACGAGGTTTTAGAGTACGAAGGTTTTACGGGAAAACAGATTGCGGAAAAAATATTGGGTACAAAAGTAAAGGCTACGCAACCCGAAATCGCATTGACAGAATTTGCTGAATAGAGTATTTTCAACTTTTCGAGGCTTTTCTGCTTAAATATGAACTTGATTTACGATTTTTAGTTGAATTTTAAACAATTAAAAAATCAAAAATATGAAGCAGAAAAACCAAACTCGGAAAGTAATCGGCATTTTAATATTCGGCGTCATAGGCATTGGCGTGGGTTATGCCATTGGTAAAATGGCTGCGACGGGTACATCTTCGAGCACCTTGCCAGCGTGGGTTAAAATAAGCTTGATTGGCTTATTGATTCCAGCATTTTTTGTAGCCATCGGCGTTCATGAAGGCGGACATGCAGTAGCGGGGGTAAAGGTAGGATTTGATTTCAAAATGTACGTGGTGGGTCCTTTTATGTGGGAAAAAGATACCACGGGTTGGCGTTTCAAATGGAATAGAAATGTTAATACAGCGGGTGGCATGGTCATGTGTTTGCCAACTGATACACAGGATTTACCACGGCGGTTTTCCATATTTGCCGCTGGAGGTCCTTTGGCGAGTTTGCTTTTAGCAGTTTTGGCTTACGGTATCTATGCAATGGGTTTTAAAGGCAGTCCAAAAGGAGATATTGCGAATGAGGTATTGGGTAGTTTTTTCTTATT
>JANMYC010001239.1:0-14716 GCA_031381715.1 Saprospiraceae bacterium | reverse complement strand
AAAGAACAATTCACTTCTCCGAACGGGTATATTTTCTTGAAAATACCATTCCCTTAGGGTTAAAATATTATCATCATCAACCGAAGTATATTTATATTCAATGATACACCCCTCTTTTAAATCAGGAAAAGCGAATTTTTTAACAAATCGCCCTTCTGATTTTTTTACGTCATATATTTCTTTGGAATCTACTTTTTTAATGGTACCGTCTTCTTGAATTATTTGGGCTTCAACTACAGATAAATTACCACCATGCCGAATAGATATGTCTCCCTCGCTTGAAAATGCCGATTTTTTAAATATTTTCACGCGCCTGTAGCGCGTAAAAGATGACGAGAAAAGTCCGAAAGTATAATTTGTTGAAATATAACCTATATCAAATAGCACAACCGCTTCTGCCGAGGTATCAGGCGCATAAGAAGTCATTTTGAGGTCAGCTTCAGGAACCACACCCCATTTATAAATGGTATCTATGGGTTGGGAGGTTTCCTTTTTTTGTGCTAAAAGAATGGTATTAGAAAAAATTAAGCATACGAAAATAGCTATAGTACGTGTCATGGTATTGATGATTTGATGAGTGAAAAATATTTCAATTCCAATTTGATAGATTATACGGAAGGATTGGCGAAATTGTTCTTCTCCATAAAAGCATCATAAATAGTGTTTTAAATAGGAAAAATACTGAGGGGGTAGATAGGATTAATTCAACAAATTCCAGCGAATACCAAAGCGGAATTGACGGTCGAGGACAGGATAATTATAGGTTTGATAATAAACTGATTTTGAAAAACTGCCAATTAAGTTCTCTGCTTTGATGAAAAAGCGAAATGTTTTGACTTTAAAAGAAAGAAAAGCATCCACCGAAGGATAAGCACTCACTTTTTCCGTTTCTTGAACATAAAATTGACCCGTCAAAGGCATAAAAGCAGGGGCAAACCAAGCAGTCGCGTAACGTACATCTACACCTACGCGCGCGAGCATGGCTTTTTTAAAAACTTTACCTTCGGTGTAAAGGCTATTTTTGGAATATAAATCGGGCAGACGAAGAAATTTTTCAGTGGATTTTTGAAAAGCAATAGTATTCTCTAAGTGAAAAGAGCCAAATTGGAGATTTTCACTCAAAATTAATTGCACTATACTGAGGGGGGCACTCGCTTGCTGTGGTTTTAATGTTTTATCGAAATAAACATAATTATTGAGCAACGAGTAGGCTACTGTACCTTCAAAATTCAATTTTGGAATGGTTAAAGTACCCGATAGGCTCGTTTCAAGTGTCTTTTTAAAATTATTTTTCCAAATTTCTCTTTGGGTCAAATAAGCTTTATTTTGAATATAACTCGGCTCATAAAGTGTATTCACCGCTTTGAGATTGAGGCTACCTATATTTTTAACATTCAGATATACTTCTCCATTTAAGCGATAATCACCTATATTATAACCTAAAATATTAAAATGAGCATAGGTTTCTACTTTTACATTTTCACTGGGCGTAAAATTCCACCGCCCATTAACTATCACATTATTGATATTGCGTTTAAACGTTTCTTGATTGATGCTGTGAAAAGAATGGGCTATTCCCACCTCAAACCAATCCTTCTGACCCGTCACTTTTGCCGAAGTATCTTTGGATGAGCGCGGTTTGGTTGTACTTATATTGAATGCGTTTTCTATTTGATTTTCCTTTAAATAAAACCGCAAACCTCGCTTATCATTGAGTAATGAGCCATAAAAAGTCGAATCTTCCAGAGTGGGTGCATTGCTAAAGGGGTCATAAGATAAATATTCTGCACTTTTATAACCAATCCGATGAGATGCCAAATAACTGCGTTTTGTACCCGTCGAATCTTTTTTATTGAGTTTATAATATTGTAGATAAGCGATTTCTTGCTTTTTATAGTTGGTTAATGCTTTTGTTAAAATCACTGGCAATGCATTGGATAGATTTTTAACTCTAAATAAAGAATCATTCGCAATACCTCCATTATCCAATTGCTGAACGATATTGACGGTATAGGTCAAATATCCATCATATTTCTCTTTGTGAATCCAAAAACCTGTACCCAATGCCGTCACCCGACCACGAGGAAAGCCTTCATACAATAGATTCTGAGTTGTCCCATCAGTGAGTTTTCGTTGAAAAACGGGTCCCTGCGAATTCAACTCATTGATATTGAAAGACCTCATGTAATCGACTGAAAAATTAATGCCATCAGCAAAATTCCTACTGAATCGCGCCTTTATTAAGCCATTTTGTTGCTGACTGCCCGAATAAAAAAGGTCAGAAACTGCTTTACCTTGCTGATAAAAGCGAACATCGTCATTTTTGATTTGATAAACATCATAAGCGTGCATGCCTATATCGAGCCCACGTCGAAAAATCGGCTGATATACTGAGGGGTATGCCGCCGAGTTCACTCTGCCCAAATTAAAATAATCTAAAGCTCGATGACGAGATGGGTCATATTGCTGAAAATAATCACCCAATAATGAATCTTTATCGGTATAAAAACGACCCGGATTATTTGGAAAAAAATATGAAATATTAGCCGTATCAGCTTCCAGTTCGGTATCCTGTGGAATAGTATCCGTATCAGAAGGATTAGGGTAACTGCTTGAGTTTCCACCTACACCCGCAGGAGGTCTTTGAGCGAAGAGAGATGTAGTAAAAAGAAAGGCAATGAAAAATATAAACGAAACCTGTAAAGCTTTGAAAGCCTTACAGGTTTGTTTACTATTATTATTTAAAAAAAAAGAAGCCAATATCTTATGTCGTTTTATGTTTAAAACTATCACAAGTAGTTGAGAAAATACAAACAACTACTTATAAGCCTAAAATCGCTGGATTAAGCCCCATATTCACAAAACCCCCATCATGGAAAAGGTTTTGCATGGTGACATAACGTGTATAGTCGCTGAATAGTGTCAAACAGTAATCTGCACAAGCCTCAGCTGGGGCATTTCCTAAAGGAGCCATTTTATCCGCGAATTCATAAAGTTCTTTAAATCCTTTCACACCTGAGCCAGCTGTTGTCCAAGTAGGGGATTGTGAAATAGTGTTCACCCGCACTTTATTCTTAACGCCAAAATGATAACCAAAGCTGCGTGCAAAAGACTCGAGCATGGCTTTAGCTTCTGCCATTTCACTATAATCAGGGAACGTCCGTTGCGCTGCCATATACGTCAATGCAAGGATGCTACCCCATTCCGACATGGCATCTTGCTTATACAATACTTGCATCATTTTATGAAAACTCATAGCTGAAACATCAATTGATTGCTTCATCCATTCATAGTTCAAATCGGTATAATGCTTATTTTTACGGACATTGACAGACATACCAATAGAGTGCAAAACGAAGTCTAATTTTCCGCCCAAAATCTCTTGGCTTTGAGTGAATAGCTTTTCCAAATCTTCTACACTCGTGGCATCAGCAGCGATGACTTCTGCACTCAGTTTTTCACTCAACACTTTTATTTCACCCATCCGCATAGCGATAGGCGCATTAGAAAGAACGATTGTAGCACCTTGTTCTACACATTTTTCGGCAACCTTCCAAGCGATTGACTGCTCATTGAGTGCGCCAAATACGACGCCCTTTTTTCCTGCTAAAAGATTATTACTCATGAATATTTTTTTATTAATATTGTTCAAATGACTTTTCTACGAAGTCGCAAAAATAAGAAAAGTTAGGAATCAAACGGTTTAAATGCCGATGAAATACATCTTTTATTCCCTTTCAATGGGGCAGGTCATACAATGTGAACCGCCTCGCGCCCGCGATAACTCATTAGAAGGCAGTGTAATAATCGTATTTTCAATGGCATCAATCGTAATTCTTCCCTCTTTTAAGTCTTCCAATAATTTTTTAGCGGGATAAATTTTATAACCATAATCTTTAAACGCTTCTTCTGTTTTGGGATTGCGGTCATAAGTAAGGGCAACTCCAGGCTTGAGAGCCACTAAATTGCAACCATCCGTCCATTGTTCCCGTTCTTGATAAGGTGACTCACCATCGCCAGAAAGGATAAATTTCATTTTAGGGTTTATTTCGGCTCTGATGAAGTCTTTTACTGAGGGGTAGAAAGTAGTGCCTCCATTGGCTCGGTGCACTTCCACGTTGCTACTCAATCCATCCACCACTATCGGTTTGAAAGCAGTGATATGATTGTGATTAATTTGCGTAAAAATAGTATCAATGTGCATAAAAGCTCTATCATGCGGGATATTTACTTGCACCACATTTTTCACGACACCCTTTTCAAATAATATTTCACTTAACTGCTTTATTGTGTATGCATTCGTGCGCTCGGAACAGCCGATGAGCAGATAATCTTTATTAAGTATCATGCAATCACCACCTTCGATACTCACATTTTCACCTTTTTTTGATGGTGGAAATTGGTCAACACGATTGAGATTAATAATCCTACCTTCATCTCTACACGTTCTAAAAATAGGGTGCGCTAAAAAAATGAACCGAGCCAAGAAATTCTCCCGAAAGCGCGCCATTTTAGCCGCTTTTAATATTAAAATATAATCATTGACAGCTACTGCAATATCCCTTGTGAAAATAAAATTCGGGATGGGGTCAAAAAGGATGTGCTTTTCACGCTCAAGATAGCCCGTAATCAGCGTATCGGCGAGGTCTTCATTCGTCAAATCAGATAAGAGATTGACATAACTGGAAGGCAATTCCTCATAGTCTATGATTTTTTCAACCATATCCATTTTTGTAATTTCGTCCGAAGCAAGTGCCTCCACGAGTAATTGGCGAGTTTCCAAAACGTTTTCATCGCCAACAAATGCTTTTAGTATATTTGTAAAAATATCATGCTCCTCCTGCATTTGCGGTAAATGCACAATATCATCAAAAAGTAATTCTTCAGCTCTTCGGGGTGAAATACGAGAGATACCTTCATCGGGGCGGTGAACAATAACCCGTTTGAGGGAACCAATTTCTGAACCTACTCGGATAGTCTGTTTTTCTGAAACCATAATTATAGTAAAAATCTAATATCTGTCATTTAAAGGTGCAAATATATGTAAATTTCAATCTTCAACGAACCATTAAAATACCCCCTCAGTATTTCTGAATAAAAAGTTCAATTTGATTTATAAATTTGCTTTTAAAAATATAATTTCGATGAAAATCATTCGCTGCAACGAGAGCCATTTAGAAGAATATCAGTACGTCGCTCGCCAATCATTTATTGATGCTTTTGAAAAGGTGAGCGAACCTGAAAGTTTCAAAACCTATATTTCCACCGCTTTTTTGCCCGATATACTGAGGGGGGAGCTAATGGACGAAAAAATAGCGATTTATTTTCTTCAAAACGATGAAAATGAAACAGTTGGTTACGTAAAACTTAGGTGGGATAGGTCAGAGGAGTTTTTTCCCAATGAATCTGCTTTAGAGCTTCAACGAATTTATCTTTTGGAGCAATTTTGGAGTAAAGGATATGGTAAAATCATCCTTGATTTTAGTGAAAAATATGCATTTGAGCACAACTTTACGTGGATTTGGCTGGTAGTTTGGAGTGAAAACCACGGGGCAATTCGCTTTTATGAAAGAGAAGGTTGGGAGAAATTTGCCCATAAAGATTTTCAATTTGGTAATGAAATACACGTCGATCCTGTTTTTAAAAAAAGAATAAAATAGTCATATCCCAAACCACGCATTTTAATAAAAAGTTAAAATTGTCATTTAAAATATTTTAACCGAACGTAAGAGTCTATCTTGCGAAGGTTTGTACTCATTGAGAATTATTTTTTCTGATAAAACTCTAATAAATTGTATAGTGAAAGCACCTTCATTTCTGACATATCGCCAAATCTTCGCTCTTGCATTGCCTTTGATATTGGGCAGTGCTGGACAAAATATTGTTGCCCTCAGCGACAGTATGTTTCTGTATTACAAAAGTGAGGAGGATTTTGCGGCTATTGGTTTTGTGGGCGTTTTTTACTTGGTCATAGCCGCTATTGGCTATGGTTTTTCAAAAGGGGGGCAAGTCATGATAGCCCGCCGAATGGGCGAAGGTAAACCAGAAGAAGTGGGTCGTAACTTCTTTGATATGCTCTATTTTCAGTTAGGCATGGCAATATTCATGTTCCTTTTTATGCAATTTGGCTGTCCCTATTTCTTCAAATTCTTTGTAAAATCCCCTGTTATTTACGAAAAAAGCATTGAATTTCTGAAATACCGTTCGTGGGGCGTCTTTTTCAGTTACGGTGGTTTGGCAATGATAGCGCTTTATACGGGTGTCGCTCGTGCCCGATTCATCATGATTGATACCGCCATAATGGGTATTTTGAACATAGTTTTATGCTATTTCTTGGTGTTTGGTCGTTTTGGTTTCCCCGAAATGGGCATTGGTGGAGCCGCTTTAGCCAGTACAATAGCGGAAGGCGTTGCCTTTGTGATGTTCGTTATATATATGTATTTCGATAAAAAAGCCGAAGCGTATCACCTTTTCAAACCGCGTAAAGTAGATTTTAATATTATAAGACAGCAAATGAAAATAGGTATCCCCTCAGTAGCGCAGCCTGTTGTGGGCTTGGGCAGTTGGTTTATCTTTTTTAGCATTGTTGAAAATAATTTAGGCGTTAAAGATTTAGCAGTTACCAATCTTGTCAGAATGGTATATTTATTTTTATCCATTCCGAGTTGGGGCTTTGCTTCTACTATCAATACATTGGTAAGTTATGTCATTGGGCAAAGAGAGTTTGGGCGTGTGATGCCCATTATTTGGAAGACAGCGAAACTTTGTTTAGGTGTAACGATGATAGTAGCAGTACCTATTTTACTTTTCCCTTTTCAATTTCTTGAACCCGTATTGAAAAAAACTGGCGATGCCAATCTACTCCAAGATGCTGTGCCTATTTTGCACGTTTTACTCGTAATATTGGCGATATTCAGCGTTGGAGGAGTATTTTTCAATGCTTTGGCAAGTACTGGAGCTGCTTTTTTAGGTTTAGCATTGCAGTTTATATGTGCCATATTATATTTGGTTTTTATCCATATTGTATTGGCTTATACTGAGGGGGGGCTTACTTGGGCATGGTCGGCTGAGATTTTTTACTGGGGGATTATGATGCTTTTCACCGTATGGTATTTACGATCGGATAGGTGGCACAGCATAAAAGTGTAGCATTTCAAAGGATATTTAAGGCATATTTTAAGCTTTTTTTACTTTTAAATTAAAACAAACGTGTCCTTCCAGTTTTAAAAATTGGAAGGACGCATTTGTTTTAAGGATTTTTACCTGTTTTTAACGTAAAAAAGTAATTTTCATTTGTTTTTTTTATTAAAAACTGTGAAATGCACATTAAAACATGTACCTTTGCACCGCTTTTTAAAAAGCTGCCTAAATGTACGGGCTTGATGTGTACACTTCGATGGTTTAACCATTAAAACTTTTAAAAACTCATCAGTTCATAGATTATTTTCCGTAGGACAATAATTTTGTTGAAATTTTTAAAAGACAATTTTTATTTTAAATGAGTAACGAAGAAAACAAAGATCAGGAATTGGATAACATTCCTGCAACAGAGGAAACTACTCCCGCAATTGAAGAAACTGTAGCTGCTGCTCCCGTAGCAGTAGTAAGCGCGCCTATCGTTAACACAGTTATTGATGATTCAGCAGAAGAAGAAGAGCCGATTGAATTGATTTTGGATTCAGATGCCCTCACTGTAGGTTCTGGTCATGATGAATTTGATTGGGCAAGAGGAAAGCGTGGTCAAGTGCTTTATTCTGCAGAAGAATCAAAATCATATCTTGAGCTATACGAATCAAGCATGAGCAGCTTAAACGCTGGTGAAATCGTGAAAGGTCGTGTATCTGCTATTACAGGAAGTGATGTTGTTTTGGATATCAACTACAAATCAGACGGTTTAGTCGCTTTGAGTGACTTCCGTGATATTCCAGATTTGAAAATTGGTGACTACGTAGATGTCTATGTAGAAAGCCAAGAAGATGCGAAAGGTCAGTTGCAATTGAGCCGCCGTAAAGCCAAATTATTGCGCGCTTGGGAAGCTATCGTGGACTCTTTCCAAAATGGTACAGTTATCCGTGGTCAAGTTATCAGCAAAACAAAAGGTGGTCTTATCGTGGACGCAGGTGGTTTGGAAACATTCTTACCGGGTTCTCAAATTGACATCAAGCCAGTTATTGACTACGATCAGTACGTGAATAAAGTGATGGAATTCAAGGTTGTTAAAATCAATGAAACTATCAAAAATGCGGTTGTATCACACAAAGCATTGATTGAAAGTGACTTGGCTGAGCAACGTGAGCACATCATTGGTGGTCTTGAAAAAGGTCAAGTATTGGAAGGTACAGTTAAAAATATCACTGATTTCGGTGCATTCCTCGACCTTGGTGGCGTGGATGGTCTCCTTTACATCACGGATATTTCTTGGGGTAGAATTACTCACCCAAGCGAAGTACTTCACCTCAACCAAAAAATCAACGTTGTTGTTCTCGACTTTGATGAGAACAAAAAACGTATCAGCTTGGGCTTGAAACAATTGTTACCTCATCCTTGGGAAGTATTAGCTGCTGAGGTTACTGAGGGGTCAACAGTAAAAGGTAAAATCGTAAATATTGAAGATTATGGTGCTTTCCTTGAAATCAAACCAGGTGTTGAAGGTCTTATCCACATTTCTGAAGTAACTTGGGCTAATGCGCCAATCAATGCTAAAGAATTCTTCAAATTAGGTCAAGAAATGGAAGCTCGCGTAGTAACTATTGACCGTGAAGACCGCAAGATGTCTCTTTCAATCAAACAATTGACTGGTGACCCTTGGGATAAAATTGAAGACAAGTATGCAGCGGGTACACGCCACATGGGTGATGTTAAAAACTTAACTCAATATGGTGTATTCGTGGAACTTGAGCCAGGTGTAGGTGGTATGATTCACATCAGCGACCTTTCTTGGACTAAGCGCTACTCACACCCATCTGAATACACTAAGGTAGGTAGCAAAATTGATGTTATTATCCTTGAATCAGATAAGGAAACGCGTAAATTGTCATTAGGTCACAAACAAATCGAAGACAATCCTTGGGATTCATTCGAAACTGTTTTCCCAATCGGTTCTACGCACGAAGCAACTGTACTCCGTAAAGATGACCGCGGTGCAATCGTACAGTTACCTCATGGTTTGGAAGCATTTGCTCCAATCAAACACATCAAGAAAGAAGACGGTACTACTGCTGAAGTTGGTGAAACATTAAACTTCAAAGTAATCGAATTCAACCGTGATGATAAGCGTATCCTCGTTTCTCACAGCCGTATCGTAGAAGATGCTAAAAAAGTAGCTGACGATGCCGATAGAAAAGCAAAAGCTGGTGAAGAAGCTGAAACACGCAAAGCTGTAGAAGATACTCAGAATAAAGTAGAAAAAGACACTTTAGGTGACTTGGCTGCTTTGGTTCAATTGAAGGATCAACTTAATGACAGCAATTAATATGTAACTTAAAAAGTTAAACCATATATTTTGAAACCTCGATGGCTCAGCCGTCGAGGTTTTTTTTATGCCATTTAAAGTAAATCCGCTTGATTCGTAATTAAATTGGATATATATTTGTTTAAAATTTAAATATGAAAACGCTAAGGGTTTTATTTTTTATTTTGATGGCATTTAAAATGAATAGCCAAAATGATAGCTCTAATCTTGATTCAAAATTTAAAAAACCTAAATGGGATATAGGTTATAGTATTGGTGGCGGAAAACAGTTTGTTAGTCAGATTGGCTTTCAAGCAATTGCAAATGTCCGTTTTAAGAAACATATATATGCCAGTGTCGGTTATTTGACATTAGGAGAACTTACACTTGTGATTCCAGAAATAAATCCAAATGGTGCATCTGGTGACCAAATTAGAAATCTTTCATTACTTGTAGGGACACATTATTCGACCAAAAATTTATACTGTGCAATTGGCGGTGGTTGGGGAAGTACGAAGGGAGAATATTGGGAACGCATAGATGCTAAAAATACAAAAAAAAGTTTCAATTCTAATGGATTTGAAATTAAAGCTCAAACTAACCTTATTTTTTGGAAGTATGGTTCATTTGGTTTGAACTATAATTACAATTTCAATGGATTTGAAAATTTTCATTATTTTATGTTTGGTTTTCAATTTGGTCGTTTAAGATAAATTATTCTCACTACTAAAGACCTCGATGGCTCAGCCGTCGAGGTCTTTTTTTATACCCCTCAGTATTTTGACGATTATTTTATATAAAACTTTTCAAAAACAATAAAATCAGTATTCTCTCTCCTTAAAAAACACAGAAATTCATTAGCTTTGACAAAATTTTTCAAAAGCAACACATGAAGAAACTTCTTTTCGTTACTATAGCTTTAGCCCTATTTTCTTGTAAATCCAATAAAAAAGATACTCAAAATTTACTTTTTGAACCCATCGACCCCTCAGTATCGAGCGTGAATTTTAGCAATACACTGACCGAAACGGAGCGATGGAATGTTATTCAATACCTTTATTTTTATAACGGGGGTGGCGTTTCGGTGGGAGATATCAACGGCGATAACTTACCCGATGTGTATTTTACGTCGAATCAAGGAGCAAATAAGCTATATCTCAATAAAGGCAATTTTAAATTTGATGATATTACTGAAAAAGCAGGCGTAGCCGATGTATCCGAAGGGCTTACTTGGAAAACGGGAACGACAATGGCTGATGTCAACGGCGATGGTAAATTAGACATTTACGTCTGTCACGTTTCCAATTACAAGGGTTTAACGGGTAAAAATCGGCTTTTTATCAATAATGGCGATGGTACTTTCACTGACCAAGCCGAGCGTTTGGGCTTGGCATTGACGGGTTTGTGTACCCAAGCCGCATTTTTTGATTATGACGGCGATGGCGATTTGGATTGCTATTTGATGCGACATTCGGTACATTCTTCTCGCAGTTATCGACCAGTTTCTGCCCGCATGGACGATGACCCATTGGCGGGTGATATACTTTTAAAAAATTATGGCGGTCGTTTTGCGGATGTGTCCAAAGAAGCGGGCATCCACGACGGTTCATTGGGTTATGGATTGGGGTTAGCAATTGGTGATTTAAACGGGGATGGTGCACCCGATATTTACGTGGGGAATGATTTTCACGACAACGATTATCTCTATTATAACACCAATACGCTTGATAAATCAGGGAAAACCACCACTTTTACTGAGGGGATGAAGGAAAGCATGGGACATAACTCCAACTTTTCGATGGGTAATGATATTGCGGATTTTAATAATGATGGTCATTTGGATTACGTAGGCGTGGATATGAAACCAGAGGAAGAGAGCATTTTGAAATCATCATCGGGCGTAGAGGCGTATAATGTATATGATTTTAAAAACAAGGAATACGGCTATCATTTCCAGTTTCCTCGCAATATGCTGCAACTGAATCGAGGGAATTTATCAAGCCCGAATAACTCATTTGCTTCTTTTAGTGAAATTGGTCAATTTGCGGGTCTTGCTACTACTGATTGGAGTTGGTCGCCCCTTTTCGCCGATTTGGATAATGATGGTTGGAAGGATATTTTTATCACCAATGGCATCTTTCGCAGACCCAATGATTTGGACTACGTGCGGTATTTATCCAATCAAGAGGTTCAAAAAAATGCATCAGATTTGAGTTTAGCCAAACAGATGCCTGAGGGTAAAGCTTATAATTATTGTTTTAAAAATAGCGGTGGATTAGGCCTTAACTTCGAAAATGTCAGTGAAAATTGGGGACTGAATCAGTATAGTTGGAGCAACGGAGCGGCTTATGCAGATTTGGATAATGACGGCGACTTGGATTTAATCGTGAATAATATCAATGAAAAAGCCTTCATTTTAAAAAATAAAGCAGAGACGTTTTTCAAGAATAACTATTTGAAAATCAAGCTGTTAGGAAAAGGCTCAAATACTGAGGGGGTCGGTGCAAAGGTCATTGCTTATACTTCAAAGGGCATACAGATGCAGGAACAATCGCCTACGCGCGGATTTCAGTCATCCGTGGAATCCATTGTGCATTTTGGTTTTTCAAATCAACCCAATCAAGAAGTAAAAATGGTGGATTCATTGCGTGTTGTTTGGCGAGACGGCTCTACCCAACTATTGAAAAATGTAAATGTAAACCAGACTTTAAAAATAAACCAAAAAGAGGCCTCCGCTAAATGGGATTTTAAAAAGCCCTTTTTAAATGAAAATCCGAATCCAACATTTGCTTTTCAAAATATTACAAATGATTTAAATTTAAAATATAAACATCAGCAGAATGCAATTGCTGATTTTGAAAATGAGAAACTTTTGCCGCACGCCATCTCCACAGAAGAGCCTAAAATAATGGTGAAAGATGTGAATGGGGATAATTTAGAAGATTTTTACCTCTACAATTTAAATGGAAAAATAGAACAAGTTTTCGTTCAGAATAAAAACGGGTTTTCAGCCATGAATGACGCCGTTTTAATAGAAAAATTAGAAAAAGAGAGAAACAATTTGGGCACTACAAATGGTTATATTTCAACTTTTCGCACTTGTGATTTTGATGGTGATGGAGATATGGATATTTTCGTAGGTGGTCGGTCTGATTTAAGAGATTATGGTATTTCACCTCAAAGTTATCTATTTCAAAACGATGGAAAGGGCAACTTTAAAAACGTGACCCCTCAGTATTTTGACAATAAAGGCTTTATGGGTATGGTCAATGATGCCGTTTGGACGGATTTGAATGGGGATAAAAAGCCTGACCTCGTAGTGGTGGGTGAATGGATGCCTATTACAATTTTTTATAATAATGGCGACCATTTTGAACAAACTGATATGGAAAATACCAGCGGATGGTGGAATTGTGTCACCGCTGCAGACATGGATAATGATGGTGATGACGATCTTTTATTGGGAAATATGGGTTTGAATTCCAATTGGCAGGCATCTCGAACCCAACCGACGAGCTTATACGTCAAGGATTTTGACGGAAATGGGGATAAAGAACCCATAATCAGTTATTACCGACAAGGCATTGAATGGTGCTATAATTCAAAAGATGAATTGACTGCCCAAATACCTGAATTGAAAAAAAGATACCCCGATTACGCACCTTTTGCAAAAAGTCCTTTTGAAACCATTTTTACTAAAGCCATGTTGAAGGGGGCTATCAAAAAGCAAATCCAAATGTTTTCATCGGTCTATATTCAAAATAATGGAAATGGTGATTTGGAAATGCAATCTTTGCCCATAGATGTGCAATTCTCTACGGTCAATGCCATTTTAGCCGATGATTTTGACGGTGACGGGCTAAAAGATGTAGCTTTGGGAGGCAACTTTTACGAAATGCAGCCTTCTATCGGTCGTTTTGATGCATCGTTTGGTTCTATTCTTTTGCAAACGAAACCTTCGGAAAGAGGAGATGGCAAAGGGAATTTCATGTCATTACAACCCTCTCAAACGGGCTTTATACTGAGGGGGGCTATCAGAGATATAAAAAAAGTGGGTGACAAAATATTGGTGGCGTCCAATAATGAACCTTTGCAAGCATTTGAAGTAAAAAGAAAGAAAAAAGGTATGTGATTTTGAATTTCAAATCCCAAATTTCAAATTTCAGATTTCAGATTCCAGATTTCAGATTCCAAATTTCAGATTCCAAATTTCAGATTTCAGATTCTGTAATTAACGCTTGGAATTTGGAATCTGAAATTTGAAATCTGAAATCTGAAATCTGAAATCTGAAATCTGAAAATAAAATTAAAAAAATGACTTTAGCTATATATAAAAAAGAGGCAAAAGCGATGATTCAACTGGGGTTACCCATAGTGGTGAGCCAGTTAGGAATTGTTGCGATGGGTGTCGCAGATACCATTCAAGTCGGTGGTATTGAGGGTAAAAGTGCTGTTTCGGTGGCGGCTTCTGGATTATCAAATAGTTTATCATTTACTATTGCTATCATAGGGATTTTGACTTTAGGCGTGGTAGCGCCTATGATATCCAAAGCTGAGGCTGAAAAAAACGGAAAAATGATTGGCCTTTTATTCAAAGCCACCAAGAGAGTAGCCTTGCAATTGGCTTTAGCAACCTTTGTGCTCTGCTTGATTTTAGGCTTTTTTTTAGATAAAATAGGTCAAGAACAAGAAGTTGCCACTATTGCTCAACCTTACAATCTCGTAATAGCGGCTTCTATGATTCCTCTTTTCATCTTCGTAGCCCTACGTCAGCTAAGTGATGGCTTGGGTCGAACTCAAATAGCGATGACCGTGACATTGGTAGCTTTGGCGTTGAATATTCTTTTAAATTGGCTTTTTATTTACGGAATCGGCTTTTTTCCGCGCTTGGAATTGTTAGGGGCAGGTATTGCTACGCTTCTGAGCCGCATTTTTATGGCTGCAACGCTCTGGTGGGCGATTAGTAAAGAACCTCTTTTTAAGCCTTATTTGGCGGATAAAACGGATGAATTTAAAGGTTTAATCAATAAAATATTCAAAGTAGGCTTACCCTCTGGGCTTCAAGGTTTCTTTGAGGTAGCTGTATTCGCTGCTGCGGTGGTGGTGATAGGTTGGTATGGCAAATATCAACAAGCATCTCACCAAATTGCCATTAATATGTGTTCAGTGACGTATATGATGATAACAGGTTTGGCTTCGGCTGGTGGTATTCGCGTGGGACACTATTGAGGTTTACACGATAGAAAACAAATTTTAGTGGCGGGG
>JANMYC010001150.1:0-7327 GCA_031381715.1 Saprospiraceae bacterium | reverse complement strand
GAAGAACATAGTTCAAAAAATCGTTTTAATGGTATTGATCAACAAACAGGATATACTGTAGCGACGGAATGAGCTTGTAATAGGTTATTTTCTCGGTCGCATCGAATAAAGCTGAAGAGAGTTGCATCCTCAATACATCTCTACAAGTTGATTTTTTACTTTGTTAAGGAACTCAGTTCCCACGAATCGATGAAAATGTTTTGAGATTACAGAAATATCTTCCCAGCTTTTCCCTTGATTATTGGATGAATATAAGCCATCAAGATTACCAATATAAAATTTTTTACCAAATTTTCCAATATGATTCCATAAGGGTTTAATACCTTGAGTTGAAGGAAACCAAGATTTACCACCATCTAAACTTTTGTAAATTCCTCTATAAAAGGTTCCAATTAGTAAAATATTTCCCGTATCTCTATAGATGGAACTAACGATAGTTACGCCATCTAAACCTTTAGCAGCCTGCCAATTTGTATCTTCTTTTTTATACAGTAATGGTTCAGAGTTTGCTGTTTGGGGGAAAGAGGAAATGATAAAAGTTGTGTCCGTTTTAATATAAGCACGGACAAAAGAAGTGGTAGGGGTAACATGTATTAACCAAGTGTCTCCACCATCTTTGCTTTCAAATAAATATTTATCAGAATTGAAAAAAATAGAATTATTGTCCCATGTCAAAACTCTTTTTGCAGTTTGCAGACTATCTTGTATTTCCTTAGAATATGACAACAAAGTCCAAGTTTTACCCAAATTACAACTTCGATAGAGTGGTCCAAATTGGTATAAAATAATCATTGTATCATGCCGAATAATTGTAGATTCAATGAAAGAGTTAGCTTTTAACTGAGGAGTGGGCACTGGAACCCATGATAAACCTTTATTAGTACTCTTAAAAATTTTATTTTGAGTAGTGACAAGTATTGTAGAATCGAAGTGGGTTATCCGATTCGCCGTAAACATATCATGGATATTGAGCTTTTCCCAAGAGTCTCCATTGTTTTTACTAATGAAAACACCCCTATTGGATCCATAAAAAAGCCTATCGCCTGTTGAGTGTATACTATTTATGTACATATTGCTTGAGCCAGATACCTGCCAGCTAAGACCGTTATCAGAGCTTCTATATAGACCTTTTGTGCTACCTACAAAAATCCATTTTTGATGTTTTTCAAAACAAATAACAGCACCTAATGAGGGAGTATTGACTTCTTCCCATATACATTGAGCATTATTTTTTAAAAATAGCGAGCTAAAAAAAATAATTAGGATATAAAATCTAATATTCATGTTTGGTGTGTGAACGATTATTTTATGAAGTGTGAAAAGAAAAATATCTGGCTTTAATGGTTGAAAAAAGGTAAAAATAAATAAATTATTTTTTCAGGGACTACTTTGCTATATATTTTTAGTTTAACCAAATAAATCTATGATAAGTGGTAAATTTAAATTTGAAAAAATTTATGGCACCTTATCACCAAGTCTATCAGCAAGCAAAAAATAAGGGCATTAATGAACTTTTTGCAACACTATGTGCGTTTTAATAATGAAAATACCCTTATATTTGAACAAAAATTAGAACAGTTCACAGGAAAAACGTATCCAATGGGAATAGAACAACTTTTGTTGCAACGAGCCGAAACCAAGGGTGAGCAACGCGGCGAGAAAAGAGGCGAGAAAAAAGGTGAAAATAAGGAGAAGAGAGAGGTCATCCGAAAGGCGCGTCTAAAAGGGTCAAGCTTAGAGTTTATCGCCGATATTACCGATTTATCAGTAGAGCAAGTGAAAGCAATATTGAGTAAAATGGGTATTGAATAATTTTTTTTACCATGGGAATAGAACAACTTTTATTGCAACGAGCCGAAACCAAAGGCGAAAAAAAAGGCGATGAGCACAGAAAGTCAGAGGTCATCCGAAAGGCACGACTCAAGGGCTTCAGCTTAGAAGTGATTGCTGATATTACCGATTTATCAATAGAACAAGTGAAAGCTATATTGACTAAAATGGGTATCGAATAAATTATTTTACCATTTTTAAGAGGGATGTGTACACCCCTCAGTATCACAGGATTTTCCGGATACTGAGGGGTGCTTTTTTTTGTAACAAATTAAAAGAGGATGATGAAAATCATCTTCGACAATGATAATAAAAGACTATTTTATCTTTTATTTTAAACGAACTTTGCTCTCAAATTTAGAGTATGTTTTGAATTTTATTTTAGAGTAAAAAATGAAGTGTTTTTCTGTCTCAGATTTTAATTTTTTTGATACATAGCCTTCGCTACGTTGAGAAAAAATTTATAAACTGAGACTGGAAAAGACTCGTTTTTTACCTAAAATAGCATTTAAAACATACTCTTATATTAGTTCATTTAAAAATTTGAGAGATATGAAAATTCAAACGAATGATGCAGTAGGCAAAATAGTAGCTCAAGATTATCGAGCAGCTGATGTATTTCACAAAAGAGGTATTGACTTTTGCTGTGGTGGAAAAAAATCGTTAGACATAGCTTGTGCTGAAAAAGGCATGGATACTGAGGGGGTCATCGCGGAATTAGAAACGGCTTTGGCGGATGATACCCAAGCGGAAATGGGGTTTGATAAAATGCCTTTGGACGAGTTGGCTCGCTATATTGAGGAAAAGCACCATAAGTATGTCCGTGAAAGTTTACCTGTTTTACTACATTACGTTGAAAAAGTAGAGCGCACACATGGCGGTAATTATCCCGAATTGGTGACACTTCATGAAGTTTTTTCTGAAACCTATGAAGACCTTCAATTTCATTTGGATAAAGAAGAACGCATGATTTTTCCTTATGTGCGAGCATTGGTAAAAGCGCAACAAGAAGGTGGGTCTTTACCTTTTACGCCTTTTGGTTCGGTTGCTAATCCGATCCGAGTGATGAACGATGAGCATGATACTGAGGGGGATAGATTCCGCCGTATTCGCGCTTTATTGAATGATTATGAAGTGCCGCGTTATGCCTGTATGACTTGGCGAGTGATGCTCCAGAAGTTAGAAGAGTTTGAAAAAGACTTGCATGAACATATTCATTTAGAGAATAATATTCTTTTTCCCAAAACAGAACTTTTGGAAAATGCTTTGAATGCCGCTAAGATGAATTAATTTTGCGAAAAAAAAGGAAGATGTTTTCAAAAACCTGCGAATATGCCATTCGAGCTGTCATCTATATCTACAAAAAATCGGTAGAGTGCCACTGTAAGATGAGTGTCAAAGACATTGCCTTTAACATTCAATCGCCCGAGCATTTTACTGGTAAAATTTTGCAAATACTTAGCCGTCAGGACATTATTTCTTCGGCAAAGGGCCCCAATGGAGGCTTTTTTATGAATGAGCATCAAGGCGAAATGAATCTTTTGGAAGTGGTGAAAGCTATTGATGGTCCTCGCCTTTTTACGGGTTGTGTTTTGGGCTTGAATAAATGTGATGATAAAGTCCCTTGTCCAATTCATGCTCAATACAAGCCCATTCGGGATAAAATGAATTTGATGCTTTCCAGCACAACGATTGAAAGTTTAGCCACTAAACTGGATTCAGGCTTGGTTTTCCTTTCAAAATAGATTCTTTTTAATAGTAAAAGTGAACGAGTGTCGGAATGATTTGAAACATTCCGACACAGTTTTTTCGTGCCCAATTTTGATAAATATTATAGGAAAAGCGTCCTAAAAAACATCTAATAAAAGTCATAATGGAAGGTGATTTTTATCATCTTAAAGAGGATAAATAGGTCGTTCCTTTGTATTAATAAAAGATAAAAGGGTCTTTTATTCTGATATTTAAAATGTACTTATTTCTATTAAAATTATTTAAAAACTAAAATCGCCTTATTATGAAAAAGACGTCCTTGATAATTACGCTGTTCGGAGTAATGTTCATTTGGCTTTCATGCGGCACTGAGGGTGCAAAGGAGCGGGAGAAAGAAGCCCCATTTGAGCTTGCTAATGTTGACCAACAACCAGAAGTACACGGTACCGAAATTAAAGAAGTAAAACTGACCAATCCGCTTGACCAAGCCATGATTACGTCAGGTAAAGGCATTTATGACATGAAATGTAGCGCATGTCATAAGCTCACCGATGAAAAACTCGTGGGCCCCGGTTGGAAAGACGTGACCAAACGCCGTCAACCGGTTTGGATTATGAACATGATTACGAACGTGGATATGATGCTTGAAAAAGACCCTGAAGCCCAAAAAATGCTTGAACAATGTCTTGTCCGTATGCCCAATCAGAATATTTCTGAAAAAGAATCGCGAGACCTTGTAGAATACATGCGGAAAAACGACGGAGAGAAATAAGCCAATCCTTTATTTATACCTCTTTCTATTTTATTAAAAATAATATTAAAATCAATGAAAAATCAAATTCTCAAATTTTTAGCGGTTTGCATTACCTTATCAGTAGGTATGAATACCCAAAGTTGTAAACCTAAGGACGCGGGTTCGGCAGTGACCGGTGATGCTGCTTCAAAAGTCTATGTTGCTCCTGGCAAAAAGGATGAATTTTATAACATCGTTTCGGGTGGTTTTAATGGTCAAATGTCTGTTTATGGCTTGCCTTCTGGTCGTTGTTTTCGCATTATACCCGTATTTTCCGTTTTCCCTGAAAATGGATACGGTTACAGCGAAGAGACCAAACCGATGTTGAATACTTCGCACGGTTTTGTGCCTTGGGATGACCTTCACCATATCTCGTTATCTCAAACGAAAGGGGAGCACGATGGCCGTTGGGCGTTTGGTAATGCCAACAATACACCCCGTATTGCCCGCGTAGATATGAAAAGTTTCCGTACCACCGAAATCATCGAATTACCTAATTCCGGCGGTAATCACTCATCCCCTTTTATTACTGAAAACACTGAATATGTCGTAGCCAGTACCCGTTTTTCAGTTCCGGTCGGTGAAACAGACGTGCCGATTAGCTCTTTTAAAAAGAATTTTAAAGGTTATATCAGTTTTGTGAGCGTGGGCAAAGAAGGGCAAATGGATATTGCTTTTCAACTTAAAATGCCGGGCATAAGTTTTGACCTTGCCCGCGCGGGTAAAGGCAAATCACACGGTTGGTTCTTCTTTTCTTGTTATAACACTGAGCAAGCCAATACGCTTTTGGAAGTCAACGCTTCCCAAAAAGATAAGGATTTTATCTTAGCCGTGAATTGGAAAAAAGCCGAGGAATACTTGAAACAAGGCAAGGGTAAAAAAATGAAAACCCGCTACGCCCACAATCTGTACAATGAGAAAACCCATACCGCTACTTCCACTATTAGAGAAGAAGTGACGGTGCTCGACCCTAAAGATTGCCCGGAAATGGTCTATTTTATGCCTTGTCCGAAATCTCCACACGGTTGTGATACCGACCCGACCGGTGAATTCATCGTGGGAAGTGGAAAATTGGCAGCCGTTATTCCGGTTTTCTCTTTCACTAAAATTCAAAAAGCCATTGCTGATAAAGCTTTTGATGGTGAATTTGATGGTATTCCGATTTTAAAATACGATGCTGTATTGCATGGTGAAGTACAAAAACCAGGTTTAGGTCCTCTTCATACCGAATTTGATGGTAAAGGAAATGCCTATACATCGTTTTTCGTATCTTCGGAAATCGTGAAATGGGATATTGCGACTTTGAAAGTTCTTGATCGTGCGCCAACGTATTACTCAGTCGGTCACTTAAGTGTGCCGGGCGGACCAACTTCTAAGCCGCATGGTAAGTATGTCGTAGCATATAACAAAATTACTAAAGACCGCTATTTGCCAACGGGACCCGAGTTGACACAATCAGCACAGTTATACGATATTTCAGGCGATAAAATGAAGTTGTTACTGGATTTTCCGACCATCGGCGAACCGCATTACGCGGAGTCAATACCAGCGTCATTAGTAGCACCGAATAGCGTGAAGATTTATAAAATTGAAGAAAATCAGCACCCTTACGTAGCAAAAGGGGAAGGTCAAGCTAAAATTGAGCGCAAAGGCAATCAAGTACACGTGTACATGACATCTATCCGCTCGCATTTCACACCTGACAATATAGAAGGCATCAAACTCGGTGATGAAGTTTATTTCCACATCACCAACCTCGAACAAGATTGGGATGTACCGCATGGTTTCGCCATTAGAGGTGCTGCCAACGCTGAAATCTTGATTATGCCGGGCGAAACTCAAACATTGAAGTGGATTCCACTTTCGGTAGGCGTTGTACCGATGTATTGCACTGACTTCTGCTCAGCATTGCATCAAGAAATGCAAGGTTATGTTCGTGTTTCTCCGTCAGGCAGTAATGTGGCTTTGAAATGGGGTACAGGCGATAAAGCACCTAAAGATGCATCTTTGAGCGTAAAATAGGGGCATTTTCGGATTTCAGATTTCAGAATTCCAGATTTCAGATTCCAGATTCCAAGTTGGGATTATGACCTGAAATCTGGAATTCTGAAATTATGAATTCTGAAATCCCGAAATCAAACAAATATTAAACTTGGTTTTTATTATGAAAAATATCACGTTTATGTCGCGTGTAGCGATAGCCTTGGCGGCTGTTGTTATGCTCGGTTCTTACTTTTTTCCTTTGTGGCGCATTGATTTATGGGCTCCTCAGTATCCTGAAGGGTTGGCGATGTTGATTTGGCACAACAAACTTGCGGGCGATGTGGAAATTATCAATGGCTTAAATCACTATATCGGAATGCGACACATCAAAGAAGAGATGTTTCCTGAGTTTAAAATACTGCCTTATTTGATAGCTTTTTTTGTAGCGTTCGGTTTGGTGGTGGCATGGGTGGGCAAACGCCGCTTGTTAGTCGCTTATTTGGGGATAATGGTAGTAGCGGGTATAGGTGCTTTAGTGGATTTTTACCGATGGGGCTACGACTATGGTCATAATCTCGACCCGAATGCAGCGATTAAAGTGCCTGGTATGGCGTATCAACCGCCACTTTTGGGGTATAAATCCATGCTCAATTTTGGGGCATTTTCCATTCCCGATATTGGTGGTTGGATTTTCATCAGTGCGGGTGTCGTTGTTGCCTTGGCTCTTGTTTATGAAATTTATTTAGAAAGAAAAGCAACAAAAAGGGGGTTAAGAAAATCCACGGCGGCTGTTTGGGCGGCTTTATTTATTCCCTTATTTTTTACCAATTGTTCTTCCAATCCCGAGCCGATTAATTATGGTAAAGAGGCTTGTCACTTTTGTAAAATGACTATTATGGACAAAAAATTCGCCGCAGAATTAATGACCACAAAAGGCAAAGCGTACAAATTTGATGATTTACATTGTATGGTCGGTTATATGGAACGAGACTTAGTAAAAGAGCAAGATAT
>JANMYC010001071.1:0-2995 GCA_031381715.1 Saprospiraceae bacterium | reverse complement strand
CGTTTTGGGGTTTTTAGTGGTCATGTTTTTTCAAGGGGCGTTTACCTATTATATGTCGCATTTGGGCATCACAAAGACTTTATTAAGCATTAATGAAATGACGGTTTGGATATTAGCTGCTTGTTCTTTTCAAATTGCGGGCGTTTATCCTTTGACCCAAATTTATCAGCATCAACAGGATTTGGCGGATGGCGTGACCACTATAAGTTATAAATTGGGTTATAAAGGCACTTTTATTTTTTCAGGGATAATGTTTGGCTTGTGTAATGTCTGTTATTTTATGTATTTTAATTATATTGATAAAATAAATGATTTTTATATCATCCAACTTTTCTTTCTTCCCATTGTTTCTTTCTTTGTCTATTGGCTTGTGTTGGTTTGGAAAAATACCCAAAATGCTAATTTTAAAAATACCATGCTGATGAATCTCATAGCAGCAATATGCATGAATGTCTGCTTTGTCATTCTGTTTCTAAAAAATTAATAATCAATGAGTTATATCATAAAAATAGCAACGGCTGTACCTGAAAATGGCTACGACCAAAATGCTCTAATGCAGTTTTATAGGGATTCCACCGACGATGAAAGTGCCAAAAGGAAAATCAAAATTCTCGCATCCAAATCGGGTATTTCCACCCGCTATTCAGTACTCAAAGATTATGGTTCACAGGTTGAAGACTTTACTTTTTTTAATAAAAATAAATACCTTTTGCCCACGCCTTCGCTCAGTGAACGCATGGCAATTTATAGGAAGGAAGCCTTGAAATTATCGTTAAAAGCCATCCAAAATCTCCCAAATTTTACCGCTGAAAAAGAGGACATTACGCATATTATTACCGTCACTTGTACCGGTTTATTTGCACCGGGCTTGGATATTGAATTGATACACGCGCTTGAATTATCGCCTACTACGCACCGCAGTAGCGTCAATTTTTTGGGTTGTAATGCCGCGATTATTGCTTTAAAACAAGCCGACGATATTTGTAAAAGCCACCCCAATGCGAAGGTTTTGGTGGTGTGCACGGAGCTGTGTACGCTGCATTTTCAGACCAATTATAGCGATGATTATTTGCTTTCCAATCTCCTTTTTGCGGATGGTAGTGCGGCAGTAATCGTGAGCAGTAAACTTTCAAGCGACCCCCTCAGTATAAAAGCGAAAATTACGGGTTTTGATTCATTTTGCATCCCCGATAGCCGCAACGAAATGGCGTGGCAACTTTCTGAAACGGGTTTTATCATGAATCTCACATCTTACGTTGCTGATTTGATAAAAGCCAATATCAAGCAAATGTTGGATAAAATGGGTTTAAATACAAAAGAAATTGGCTATTGGGCTATCCACCCGGGCGGTAAAAAAATCGTGGATAATTTTATCGCTGCGTTGGGGCTTTTGCCCGCTCAATTGACGGAATCCTACAAAATACTCAATGACTACGGCAATATGTCGTCGCCCACGGTGCTTTTTGTTTTAAAACAAATATTAGAAAATGTCATACCTCAGCCGAACGGTAACAAAATATTTGCTGCCGCTTTTGGGCCGGGTTTGACCGTTGAAACCATGCAATTGAGCCATGTTTAAATATCGAAGCTTAGAAAAAGAACTCCTCGATGCCGACGATATTCCCACGGCAGATTTGTTCCAAAACCTCAAAGAGTTGGACAGAATCAACACGCTTCTTGGGGGCTACGATATTACTTTTTCCGCTTTAAAAAAAATCATTCAACCCGATAAATCCTACACGCTCATTGACATTGGCAGTGGCGGCGGCGATACGCTGAAACACATTCAAAAATGGCAAATCAGAAAAAAACTGAATCTCAAGCTCATCGGCATCGACCTAAAACCCGTTTGCATCGAGTATTCGACTCAAAATAATCCCGCGCCTGATATTCAATTTATCTGCGATGATTATCGCAATATGTTCCTCCACGTACCGAATATTGACATCATTCACGCTTGTTTATTTTGTCATCATTTGGATGAAAATCAATTAATTGAGTTGGTTCAATTTGCTTTGAAACGCCGCAGTACATTGGTAATCAATGATTTAGAGCGCAATCCGATAGCTTATTATGCCATTAAAACTTTGACCGCCTTTTTTTCAAAATCGTATTTGGTTAAAAATGATGCCCCGCTTTCGGTTGCCCGCGGTTTTAAGAAAAAGGAATGGTTGGACATCATCAATAAAGCAGGTGCAACGCATTTTACAGTTAAAAATAAATGGGCATTTCGCCATGAAATTATCATCTATGGAAACCAGCACAACGGATAAAACATACCCCTGCGCCATCATTGGTGGTGGTTTGGGCGGCTTAAGCCTCGCCATTCAATTGGCAGATCAAGGCATTGAAGTCATTTTATTTGAAAAAAATACCTACCCACAACACAAAGTCTGTGGCGAGTACATTTCGATGGAAAGTTGGGATTTCTTAATCTCATTAGGCGTACCTTTAAATGACCTTAATTTGCCTAAAATCACACAGTTAGGTATTTCAGCTGAAAGCGGTTTTATGCTCAATAGCGGTTTGCCATTGGGCGGTTTTGGTATCAGTCGCCATAGTTTGGACTATTATTTGGCTCAAATTGCAAGGAAAAAAGGCGTTTTGATACATGACAACTGTAAAGTTTTAGATGTAAAATCATACGATTTAGAGAGTGAAATAAACACCTCAAAAGGTATTTTTCACGCTGAAATAGTCTGTGGCAGCTTTGGGAAATATGCCCCTTCGTTTGCTAAATCGGAGACGCAAATGCCACCTAAAACCCCGAATTATATCGGTGTAAAATACCATATTGAAACGGATCTCGCGCCTAACCGCATTGAATTGCACAATTTTAAAGATGGTTATTGTGGTGTTTCAAAAGTGGATAAAGAGCGTTATTGCTTGTGTTATTTGTCTAATTCCACCAATTTGCAACGGTCGGGCAATGATTTGAAAGCCATGGAGGAAACTATTTTATATAAAAATCCCTTCTTGAAAAAGTATTTCACGG
>JANMYC010001047.1:0-3863 GCA_031381715.1 Saprospiraceae bacterium | reverse complement strand
GTTCGGTAAGTCTTTCAAATGGACTAAGGCGGCGTCTGTAATGCTTGTTTTTTCAAGATTTAATCGGGTAATGTTTTTTAAAGAAGACAGTTTTTTAACATCTGCATCACTCACAGGTTGGTTGCTCAATCGAACTCTAACCAATTGATTGCCAATATTTCGCAAATTATCAATCAATGATGAACTATAGTTTTTGACATTGATAAAATTCGCCATCAAGTAATTTGAGCCTTCGCCAAAAGTGCTGATAATGATATTTTTATCTTTCAATTGGCTCAATACTGAGGGGGTAGCGGCTTCGGTTTTATTTTTTAAAATAGCTGTTTCTGTATTTTGAACAGCGGTATAAACAGTTGTTTTAGGCGTTGAAACAGCCGTTTGTGTTGTTTCTTTTGTGGTTGTTTTTGGCAATTTTAACGTCGTTAAATTGGTTGCCCCATTCAGCACTGAAACAGGTTTTGGTAGAGCTGAGCCTGCGGCAAAAGTTCCCACAACTTCTTGAAACGATGCGCCTTGCTTAATCCATTGATGAATCGTCGATATTTCCTGTGGTGTAAGTTGCGGTTTACCTGCGGGCGGCATGTGGTCATCATTGTCTTCGGGCAAAATTAAATAATTGTATAAAGGACTATTTTCAGGGTTGCCTGATGTTAAAACGATTCCATTTTTACCACCTTTACGAATGAATTCTTCTGTATCTAACCTTAAATCTCCTTTCTTTTTAACCGCAGAATGACAGTTGTAGCACTTATTTTCTAAAATGGGTGCAACTTCATCTCGATAAATAAAACTCTTTTGAGTCACCATTTGTGAAACCGTATTGGGCGCAATTTGAGGCATATTGGGTGAATTTGTTTGCGCGTTGTTGGGCAAAACCGTTTTTATGGTATTGGGTAAAACGGCTTGCGGTGCATGCGGCAACATCGCTTTTTGTGCTTCCGTTAAAGGCGCAATTTGGTGATTAACAACACTTTGCACACTATCAATTGTTTGAACCGTTTTTACTGAGGGGGTCTTTTTTTTAGGAAAAAGATAGCCCTCACCATGCGTTAAGTTGCCACCGTAATGTCCTGCCACGGCTAAAACACCGACGGTTATAGTTGTTAAAATGTCTCTAATTATTTTGAAAAAATAAGCTGAAAAGCCAATTATTGCCGTTGCAATACCCGTCCATTGATGTTTAAAAACCAAATCCGCATCATATTCACCCGATTGCGCCAAAATCCAACCTGCCACACAAGCTACTACTGCCGATATTGACCCCAATAATAAAGCAAAAGAAATAACAGCTTCTATATCTACTCGACGAAAACGTTGAAATAGTACCAAAGCAAAAGCAAATATTAAAATACCGATGGGTAAATGGACAATTAAAGGATGTATACGACCTATAAATTCAGTAGAAAACATGATTTTATTTTAACAGAATATGAGATATTTGTTCTTTCAGCTACATTCATAGAAGTCCAATATCACCATCTCACTGGGTATTTTGAATTGAGTCGAATAATAATACCGTAAAATAAAAAATTCTTTTCAAACCCAATTAATAACTTTACAAACTTTAGCCAAACAGTAAGACTTTACTATAAAAACCTGATTTTTATGTAACGACGTAAAAAGAACCGTATCTCCCCTATTTCGTTAAATCAGTCAATTTCCTTTATTCGCTTATTTAAAGCCTCAAACTTATCTGGATTCATCTCTTCGAGGCGTATTTTTAAAAGATTGGCTGCCATTCCATTGTTTTTAAAAATTTCGAGTGGCGATGTATTGGGTGGAAAAATCGTGTTTTTCATTGAACCAGATTTTTCTTTTACAGCCTCAAATATTTTTAAGAACCCCTCAGTATCGGAGGCAATAATTTCATCAAAAATCGCTTGTTTGACGGGGTTTATCTGTTTTTTTAATTCTCTTTTTTGCGCTTCTTGTTGTTTTCTATCCGAACTATTAACCGATTGTTTTTCGTTTTCAATTTTCACTTTGGTTTTTATCGCCACTTGCCAATCTTCTTGCAACGCTTTTATTAAAAAACCAATCCTGTTTTTTTGAGTTTTCTTTGATTGCTGACAAAGTACCAGTTTTTCACTATAATATGTTTCCAAGGTATTATTGCAGCGCCAAATAGCTTGTTCACGCAGCTTTTCATCGACAATTATAGCAAAACCTTGTTGCTGATACTTTTCAATACTTGAGGCACTAAGCCCCCACTCTACCAGTTTTAGGACAAATTCTGGAGGAAAGGTGTTTTTGGGAAAATCATTAAGCCCTTCATTTGTAGCGGAATTGATAGCAATTATTTCAGATTTTTCTGCGATGGCTTGCACGGTTGCTGTTTTATTTGGTAAAATAGTGAAACGAAGCCCCGTGACCTTTCTGGCTGTCTTAATTTCTGAATATTCAAAATCAATATCGGTATTAGCTACCAAATCTCGTTTTGCAATCATCAATACTTTATCCTTAAAATTGCCATAAAACTCATAATTTGAACCCAAAAGGAGTTGTAAAGTATTGAGTTCAAAGGTTCTATGCCCAATATTTTTATACTGACACAACAATTCGTATAAGCGAATAGAATACGCGCTCCTCAGTTGAGAAATATAATTCAAGGGGTATCTGGTAAAATTCCGCTTTAAAGCCAATAGATACGGCTTAAGTAAAAGAGATACTTCAAAAGTAACCGTACGCGCTGCTGCATCTATTTCATAACCAGCAATAAAATAGGCAGTAGTAACTTTCTCGCCTGATTTTATGACAATCGGCTCCTGATTCAGCCTGTCCGCTATATCTTTTATTTCGGGGTAAAAATTACCCCAAGTTGTATTTTCCTTGTAGCCTAAAAATCCTTTGAGCGTACTGATGGGCACGGTGTAAAGCTTTAAATCTTTATCCTCAGGGCTGATGAGTGATAGGATAAACCGGGCTATCTTATGCGCTCTCGTGGTCAGTTCAGGCGAATAAGAAGCTTCAACTAATTCATTGGATTGAACAACAATGAATTTTTCAGTCTCATTGGTAATTAAAAACATTCACTAATTTTTAGTAGGTTTAGAACCAGAACGCTCAAAAATATTCAATTATAACCTTTTATCCGAAAGGTTATGAATATATTTTAAAGGAATTCGCTAAAAAATATCAAAAAAACCGTTTTTCGTACTGAAAAAGTTATAGTTAAGGCTAAATAAGGATTTTTGCGACTCCAAAACTGAAAAAATATTTTCGAGGCAGTCAACTGGAAAAGTTATAGTTAAATACTGAGGGGTACTGAAAAAGTTATAAATGAGAAAATAAAGACTTCTTTTAAGACTTAAGATGTGAATGATTTTTCTAAAGCTAACTAATGGAAAATTACAATTTGCGCTTTTCGTACTGAAAAGGTTATAATTATATGGAGTTGTAGCGTCTATTCCCCTCTATGTACTGAAAAGGTTATAATTCGTTTTTGCTTACTGAAAAGGTTATAGCTTCTTTAACTGTCATACTGAAAAGGTTATAGTTACTACTGAAAAAGTTATAGTTAAATACTGAGGGGTACTGAAAAGGTTATAGTTACTACTGAAAAGGTTATAGTTAAATGCATAATGTATTGGTAATGAATACGTTATGAGCGGTTAAAACAAGAATAAAAGAATTTAAAAACAAGTACAACAGTTTGTTATTGCTTTTCATTAAATTAAATAACTATTATACAATACTATGTACTGAAAAAGTTATAATTCAAATATGAAAATTATACCCATTACAAACTATAACTTTTTCAGTACGTAGAGGTATTAAAAGTACATAATTACACGTACTAAAAAAGTTATAGTTTGTTCTCAAATTCATTTTCCAGTATTTTAAAATCAAAATCATTTTCATTT
>JANMYC010001039.1:0-1889 GCA_031381715.1 Saprospiraceae bacterium | reverse complement strand
ATTTTTAAAAAACAAAATATAAACATTGTAAAATATTGATATTCAAATAGTTGTAAAAAATAAATATTTTAAAATAGAATTTTAAAGTTTAATTCACTCCGTTCAAAATGACAAAAGCCGAACTTGATTGCTCAAATTCGGCTTTTCATTAAAACAAATGATTCTAACTAAGCTGCTGTAGCTAAAGTGACAACTAAAGCCAATAATACGATAGTCAGAACGCCATACCATGCACCTTTGATTGTTTTACTCTCACCTTTAAAAGCTAAATAGGCAATCAATACGCCAATTAATCCTAAAAGAAAACCCAACACGAATCCAAGTCCAATACTACCATCACCATCTCCCCTTTCTCTTTTGAGTTTGTTCTTAGCTAACTTTAGTCCGATTTTTTCTCTCCAAGTCAATTTATGACCAACTTTGGCTTCAATTTCTTTGATAGAAAGGGTTCTAATATCAGCCATTGTAATTTCTACTTTAGCTGGAGAACTAACCGAAGCTTTTTCAGTTACTGTACTCGTACGTGTTTCCAAAGCTGCACTGCTTGAGTTTGTAACAAATAAGCATAGTGCTAAAACGAAAATTGTAACAAAATTTTTCATTAGTAAAATTGTTTTAAGAATTAAATCGTTAGTGCCTACTCTATTTATTATTATGCTTTTCGGCTTCCGCATTTCATACACAAATATTAAAAAAAAATATTTTATGACAAAACTTTCATGTACGATTTTAAGTGGTTATTTCCTATTTCTTCTTCTTCACATTCGGCTTCTCCGTAAGCGTTTTAGGCTTATCCACCACAGTTTTAGCTTTTTCAGATGCGACTCTCACAGCAGGCTTTTCTTTAACCACAACGTTGTCTTCTGGCAATGTCGTTACCTCCGTTAAGCCGTTTTTACGGTAATAAAAAAACAAACCCGCACCCAATAATAGCAATAATGCTGCCGAAGCTATCAAACTTATTGTCTCGCCTGTATAGTACGATTTCGGATGGAATTCCATCATTATTTTATGCTTACCGCCTGGCACTTTAGCCGCCCGAAGTATATAGTTCGCCTTAACAAATTTTGAAGGCTGACCGTCAATTGTGATAGACCAACCTTTTTCCATTGGATAATAAATTTCACTAAAAACGGCCATCTGGTCGCCTTGTGCCGTGTATTCATACTCCAATTTATCGGGTGAATACGAGGTCAAATTGATGCTCGCAGTCGAATCGTACTGAGGGGTAAAATTACCCAAGGCCTCCGCATTTTTTTTCTGTAATACGACATCGTATCGCGGATTAATATTGCCGACTTCTTCAATTTCAGCATCGGCGTTCTCAACAACTTTCACATTTTTAGCAAACCATGCATTGCCCAATGACATCGGGTTGGGTTGTATGCCGTTCATTTCATCACTCAAAATGATATATTTAGCGTTTAACATGCCATAAAGAGGCATATTTTTTTGCTCCAATATCGGTTTATCTTTTTGAAAATCCTCCAAATAACGTTCGCGCATCTCTTGATAAATCATCATTTTCGCAGCGTGATAACCACCTACGGATTTATGGAACATGGAAGTGCTCGCATTTTCAAAAGGAGAGCTTTTACGTAAATCCAAAACCCGGAAACTCAAATCCTTATCTTTCATAATCATTTGGTCAACTGGTGCAGGCTTCAATTCTTCTTGTGCAGCTGCGGGTTCTTGGAATTTTTCATCGTAAATAACCCGACGAGATGCCATCCAAGCATCCCCAAAACTCAATAAGCCAATGGCTGCCACTGCTACCCAAGTTTTAGAAATGAAACCTTTTAAATATACCCATAAAATAGCCGCTGAAGCCAGTATCAACATTAACGAACGCAATGCATCCGCTTTCATCACAGCCGCGCGAGCTTCTT
>JANMYC010001028.1:0-2398 GCA_031381715.1 Saprospiraceae bacterium | reverse complement strand
GTATTTCCAAGTCCATTTAAAGACAAAATCGGGGTCTTATTCACTGATTTGGTTAAAGAAGAGGCACTTTTTGATTTGTATGATGTGGCGGGTAGACTAATTTCTTCAGAAAAAGCGACGATTGGTGGTGTTTATCATGAGTTGTCCGTTCCCAATATTCCGAAGGGTATTTATCTTCTAAAAGTGCAAATTGGAACGGGAAAACCAGTATCGTTTAAACTATTTGGCGGTAACTAATTATAAAAATTAGCTTTAAAATACCTTTAAATTGTAAAAAAATATTTTAAAAACAATACATTATCCCCCTCAGTATCAATGACTAAGGGGGATTTTTGTTATTTTTAATGGAAAATTATCAAAAAATCGAAAATAAGTTAGTGTTCGTAATAAAACATATTTGGAATATCGACAAAGTCATCCTATATTTGCATAGTTATGAGTTTAAAGACACTGTTGGATGTCTGGATGTTTTATAGTTATACTATTTTCGGAGTTTATCCATTCAATTTCCTTCCCAATCGTTTCAATCCTCTCATTCTTTAAATTTAGTATTTTTTTAATTTTTAATTTTTTTCGATGAAAATTTTTGTTGCAAAATTAAACTACGACACGGATAGTTCAACACTACGTGAAGTATTTGAGCAATTTGGTCAAGTCCAATCTGCTGACGTAATTAATGACCGTGAAACTGGTCGCTCTAAAGGCTTCGGCTTTGTCGAGATGTCTAATGATGGCGAAGCTACTGCGGCTATCAATGCACTTGATGGCACTGACCTTGATGGTAAAACAATTGTAGTAAAGAAAGCTGAACCACGTGAAAGTGACAGTCGTGGCGGCGGTGGTAATCGCGGTGGCGGTTACGGCGGCGGCGGCGGAAACCGTGGCGGTGGTTACGGTGGTGGCAACCGTGACGGTGGTGGCGGTTATGATCGCAACCGTCGTTAATCACGATTTGCACTCGGATAAGGCTTTATAAAGATTCGATATTTATTATCTCAATCTCACTATGTAGCGAGACCGATAAAAAATCCCCCTCAGTATTCAATTACTGAGGGGGTATTTTATTTTAATGCTAATAGTTTTTGTTTATCGTGTTTGGTGTTTCGAAATATGATAAACGAAGCACGAACTTCCTTACCAAATCTTCTTTTTACCACCTAAGCCCAAAACGCCCAGTAAGCCTCTGGTCAATTCTCTTACCAATGTGCTGCCTACTTGCTTCGCAACGGGGGATTTTAATACTTTTTCAAACATGCCAGGCTCTTCTTTTACCGGTTTTCCACCTTTTGACTGAGGGGCCTCTCCGTAAGCTCCTTCTAACTTTTTAGTTAAAATTTCAAACGCACTTTCACGATTAATCTCCTCGTTGTATTTGTCAATAATGGATGATTGTGCCAATATTTCATCAATTTCATCAGGCGTCAGAACGTCCATGCGGGATTGTGGTGCCCGCAACATCGTTTGTACGAGAGGACTTGGTATGCCTTTTTCGTTTAAAACTGTGATAAACGCTTCTCCAATACCCAATTGTGTGATAATTTCTTCTACATCGTAATAGTCTGTCAAAGGGTAATTTTGAGCCACTAAACGAATATTTTGACGGTCTTTGGCTGTAAATGCTCTCAAAGCATGCTGCATTTTCATACCTAATTGACCTAAAACTGCATCTGGAACGTCCTGTGGATTTTGAGTACAGAAATAAATTCCCACGCCTTTTGAACGGATTAATTTGATAATACTTTCAATTTGGCTTAATAAAGCTTTCGATGCTTCGCTGAAAACAAGGTGTGCTTCGTCAATAAAAACACATAATTTGGGTTGATCTAAATCGCCTTCCTCAGGGAAAGTAGCGTACATTTCAGCCAATAACTGGAGCATGAAACTGGAGAACAATTTAGGGCGGTCTTGAATATCCGTTAAACGGACGATGCTTATAATACCCCTTCCTTGGTCGTCCAAACGACATAAATCTTCTACTTCAAATGAACGTTCACCGAAGAATTGCGCCGCGCCTTGTTGTTCTAATTCAATTACTTTGCGCAAAATAGTACCAATAGTCATTGGTGAAATATTGCCATAATCGCCTTTTAACTCCTCTTTTCCCTCATTGATGAAGTAATTGAGCACTTTTTTAAAATCGGGCAAGTCCAAAAGCGGCAAACCATTGTCATCGCAGTATTTAAATACTACACTCACCACACTGCCTTGAGTGTCATTTAATCCCAATATTTTAGAAAATAAAACGGGACCAAATTCAGTTATTGTGGCTCTTAAACGTGCACCTTTTTCACTTGATAGCGTTAAAAACTCTACTGGATTACCATTTAATGTGTGTTTAATACCAATTTTTTGATGCCTTTCTATTATTTTAGGGTTGTCCTCGCCCGCAACTGCAATG
>JANMYC010001024.1:0-8214 GCA_031381715.1 Saprospiraceae bacterium | reverse complement strand
ATGAAAGGCATGGATACTACCCTTCACAATATTTACTGGGCTTTTAAAAAGCGGAATATTTCGGATGAGCAACTGCGCGTAGTCGTGAGAGATAAAGGAAAACACAACGAAATTATGTGGAGCCGAGAGTTTAAAGATATGTTTGAATGGTTCTTTTTATAGTTGTTGGTTATTAGTTATTGGTTGTTGGTTTTAACAACCAATAACTAATAACCAACAACCAATCAAGTCGTTTTCACCTTTTTCACCACACTCGATAAAATGCTTGGAAAAAACCGTTTGAGATACACTGCCATCACTTCTTTACCGCCAATATTGATTTCTTCCTTACCTTTTTTAATGGCTTTTAAAATAGTTTGGGCGACTACTGAGGGGTCAAGTCCTTTACCCGTAGCCTCATCCATTGTGCCTTGTTTAGAGCCGTCTGCTACAACAGCATTCATTGAAATATTGGTTTTCACGTAACCCGGGCAGACCATCAATACTTTTAAATTTTCTCTAAAACACTCCGCTCGAAGTGTATCGAAAAAACCATGCAAACCGTGTTTAGCCGCCGCATAAGTGGAACGCAGAGGGGCACCAAACTTACCCATCAAACTTGAAATTACTACTATTTGACCTGACTTTTGAGTAAGCATGGAGGGTAAAACGGCTTTTGTAATGGCAATAGTTCCCAATAAATCAATATTAACGATATGTGTATCTACTTTAAAATCAGTATCTTTTGCCAATGAGCGCTGACTGATACCTGCATTATTCACCAATACATCAATAGCACCTATTTTAGCGATAAGGTCGTGGGCAATGGTAAATATTTCATCGTGATTGCCAATGTCTAATTTGACAATATCTACTTGCGCCGCACCTTGGCAGCCTGTTTTGACGCGTTCAAGTTCGGCTACATTGCGGGCTGAAAGTATCAAATGTGCACCTTCAGCGGCAAAGGCGTAGGTCAAAGATTCTCCAATACCCGATGAAGCGCCCGTAATCCATATTTTTTTATTTCTAAAATCCATTTCGTTTAGTCTTATTTCACTTGTTTTTTAATCCACAAAAAAGTCCATAAATAGGTCTTCATCTTTAATTCCGGGAGTCATGGCGTACGGGCTCAAATCCGTTACCCCCTCAGTATGGAGCACTTCATCATCTAAAAAAAAGTTGCCAGTGCAGGTTTTAAAGTCTCTTTTTAATATATAATAAGCCGCATCGGCAATGATTTCAGGTTTTCGGCTGTGCGCAATGGCGACATCTCCGCCCAAGAGATTTTGAACCGCCGCCGTAGCAATTGCCGTGCGTGGCCAAAGGGCATTGAATGCAACCAAACCCTCAAACTCGCCCGCCATACCCAGCACGCACATACTCATTCCGTACTTCGCCATAGTGTAAGCCACATGATTTCTGAACCAATGCTCCTTCATACTGAGGGGGGGCGAGAGATTCAGAACGTGAGGATTTTTGGCAACCAATAAATGTGGTAAACAGATTTTTGAAACCAAATATGTACCCCTTGTATTGATATTGTGCATCAAATCATAGCGTTTCATATCCGTTTGTAGTGTACCCGTCAACGAAATAGCGGAAGCATTATTGATGAGAATATCAATGCCGCCAAACGTCTTCACCGCTTGGTCAACCGCAGCTTGCACTTGGTCTTCAAATCTAATATCGCACACCACAGGCAGCGCTTTTACCCCCATGGCTTCTATTTCTTGAGCCGCTGAATAAATAGTCCCTTCCAACTTCGGATTGACTTCCGTGGTTTTGGCGGCGATGACAATATTCGCTCCTTCTTGTGCCAACCGTTTGCCGATGGCTAAGCCAATACCTCTACTGGCGCCCGTTATAAAAACCGTTTTTCCTTTAAATGACATGTTTCAATTTTTTATTAAAAAGCAAGAACAAGTGTAGCGAAATTTCGCAATATTTTACATAAATTCAACTAATTTTAAAAATAAAATTCATTTTTAACTATATTTTAGAAAAATAAAAAAGCGTATTGAAATAAGTTTTAGAAAAAAATATCCGTTTGGGAGCGTTAAAAACGGTGAATAAGTTGGCAGTGTAGCGATATTTTCTCAATTTTAAGATTATTATCTGTTAAAACAGGGTTTTAAAGAATATTTTTAACCCAACAATGCGTTTAAAAACAAATTATTCTTTTAACATTATAAAAATGCGCCCGATTTTTGATATGTTCCTTTTATCTTATTCAAAATGAATTATATGAAAAAAGTGCTAACCAAGCTATCTCATTGCTTGATTCTTTGTCTCCTATTATGGGTTCCTTGTACGATAAAGGCTCAAAACTGTAATACTCTTATCTTGGATAATCGAGTAGTAGGCAATACCCATTTTTTAAGGGCAACCTCTACCACGATGATTTTGAGAGGGGATTACTCGTATAGTTTGGAGTTTTTTAACGATGAAAAAGGCGTTCAAGCGAGGATAACTTCCAAAAATACCATCGAATTAAATCAGGGCGATGAATTGATTTTTGCGGATGTCAATAATAATCGAAAGACCTATCGGTTTGTGAATATGAGTGATGTCATCGGGCCCAAAACCTATCAAAATATCCTTCAACTGGATATGGCAGCAATGCAATGGTTCACCGAAAATGTGGTGACAACTATCCACATTTTAAGTAAAGCAACTTACGAAATGCGGAAGTTTACTTTACCCGATAACCGTCAAGCAGAGCTTAAAAATATTGCAACTTGTTTTAATCAAACTCTTGATAAATCCAAAGTAAAAAACGTCACCATCAGTACCGAAACGGCTGGATTCAAGCCGTCGGCTACTAATCCGACCCCCTCAGTAGGTGGCGGTACTAAGCCTGGTAATCAAGCGCCCGTGGTAAAAAAAGCCAGTATTAATGAGCTGAATGACCAAGAACTGAATGATTTACGGAAAGAATTGGCTGAAACCAAAGAAAAAATCCGCAACGAAATTCAAGCTGAAAAAGAAAGAGGTGTAAAAGAGAAACAAAAGATACAAGAAGATGTCTTAACCACCCGCCAATTAGGTGAGCAAAAGAAGGCTGAATTTGCTAAAGAGGTAGTGGAAGCGCGCCAACGCTCACAGATTTTGATTGATTCTGCCATGAAATCTAACGTTTCTCTAATCACGGAAAGCCAAAAGAAAGCTAGTGCCGAAGTAGAAAAAATTGCTAAAACTGTCGGTGAAGCCCGTGACAGAGCCGCTCAAGAAGTGCAAAAAGCACAACTTGAATCCTCAAAAGAAGTAGCAGCCGCTCGTGAAAAAGCCGCTGTTGAAATAAAAGCAACAAAAGAAAAACTCGACGAAGCTAAGCAGGAATATGCCGATGACATCTCCGCTGCGCGTGAAAGTGCTACCTCAGAGCTCACTAAAATCAGAGCCGAAGCCCTCAAAATGGTGGAAGATGCCCGCAATACCGCAAAAGTTGAGCGTGAAAGAACGGTGGAAGATGTGACTACATCCAAGAAAACTGCCGCTGAAATCATCATGAAAACGCAAATTGATGCGGCGGATTCGGTATCCCGCATTCGTGAAAGAGCCGTCTTAGAACGACAAAAAATAGCATTTGACCTTGCAGAAGCCAAACGCAAAGCAGCAGAGGATAAGTCTATTATTTCACAAAATGCAGCGTCTGAAGTAGCCAATATCAAGGAAAATGTCGCCAAACAAAAAGAAGCATCGGCGGTAGAAGTGGCTCAATCGCGCAAAAAAGCGGCTGAAGTAATTTCTGAAACCAATAAACAAGTGGCTTCTGAAAAAGATCGTGCGCAGTTGGTTATTGATTCCGCTCGTCAACAAAGTGCAAAAGAAGTCATAGCCAATCGTGAAAAAGCCTCGGCAGAAGTAACTAAGATGCAAGATGAATTGCAGAAATACATTGCCCGCGTAAAAGCAGGTGCCGATAGTATTAAAATGGCTTCCGTGAAAGAAGTGGAGGAAGCTCGAAAAAGAGCTGCCGATGAAATAGCTAAAACTCAAAAAGAAGCGACAGTTCAAGTCCAAACCGCGGCAACAAAATCCAACGAAGCCAAACAGAACTTTGCAAAAGAGGTGAGCGAATCACAGACTGTCGCTCAAAAACGGATGCTCGAAATCCAGAAAGAAGCGGAAGCAAAAATTGCTGATGCCAAAAATAAGGAAAAAGAGCTTTTAAATATGACGGCTAAAGAAGTTGTGGATGCCAAGCAACGTGCTGTGACTGAGGTGGTAAAAACACAGGAGGCATCCGCACGAGAGATAGCTAAAATTAAAGAAAAAGAAGCCACAGAAGCCCAAGAGTCAGCTAAAAGAGTTTCCGAAACTAAGCGCAACGCCGCCGAAAATATCTCTAAAATCAGCACTGAAGAAGCCGAAGCAGTGAGAACTGTAAAAGAAAATGCCGCAAAGGAAAAAGAGAAATCTGCTTTAGAGGTCGCTAAAGCCCGCGAAAACGCTGCTTCATTGGTAAGCCAAACTACTGATGCTGCTCAAAAAGAAGTCAAAGCCATTCGCGAGCAAGCCTCGTCTGCCATAAAAGAAGTAACGGATAATGCAGAAAAACAAAAAGCAGATATCGCCAAACAGGTAGTTGATGCGCAAGATAAAGCTAAAGTAGAGATGGAAGCTGTAAGAAAAGCATCTGCGGATGAAATCGCTCAAATCCAGAAAGATAACTCAGCTAAAAAACAAGAGTACGCCAACGATGCTGCCGAAGCCCGTAGAAAATCGCAGGATGAAATCAGTAAAGCTCAAAAAGAAGCTTCGGATGCCCTCTATCAAGCTAAGCAAGATGCCGCTGCCCAAATCCAAAAAGTGAAAGAGGATGCGGCTGCGGAAATCCAACGCCTTAAAGAAGAAGTGAAAAAACAAGAGGAGATTTTGAAAAAAAGCAAAGAGGAAGCAGATAGAAAAAAAGCGGGGAATTAATTAAAACGAATTGCCAATAATCGCTTCACTTTATGTATGCTCAGAACTCTCCAAAAGTTTTAAACTTTTGGAGAGTTCTAATTTAAAAAACAGCTTTTGAATGATTTGATACTGAGGGGGTACGTTTACCCAAACCACTCATCTCTCATTTCAACGGTAACACGCTCATTACTGAGTAAACGTTTAGCAAGCATATCGACTTTTACCAATTCATATTCATAAAAATATTTGGCGGTCATGATTTTACCTTGATAAAAATCTGCGTCAAGTGTAGAATCAGCATTCAAAGCAGTTTGAGCTGTGTGGGCTTGGCGCAACCACTGCCAAGCAATTGCAACGATGCTCACCATTTCAAGATAAAGCGTAGCATCCGCTAAATATGCCTCTACATTTAAGCCTGAAATTTCTAATAAATGACTGGTTACTTTTTGAACTTTGCCTGCGGCTTTTGCTAAATCGTTACATAATGGTTGTAATTCAAGACTATTATAGGCTTTCTCAATCGTTTTTGACACCTCAGCCCCAAATAATTGAGCCGCTTTTCCATTTTTCATCGTCGTTTTTCTACCCAATAAATCAATCCCATGAATAGCTGTAGTGCCTTCGTGAATGGGATGAATACGCGCTTCCCGATAATATTGCTCTACAGGGAATTCAGTTGTATAACCCGCTCCACCATGAACCTGAACAGCCGCAGAAGTAGTCAAACAACACATTTCAGAAGGGTAAGATTTGGCAATGGGCGTCAAATAATCCAAGAGTAAAAGGGCATTTTCTTTAGTTTCACCCTCTTCAACGTGCCCAATATCCGTCAAATAATTGCAATAGCACAGAAGCGACAACGAGCCCTCTACTACCGCTTTTTGAAACAATAAAAGACGTTTTACATCAGCATGATTAACGATGAGGGTCTGCGGTTTGGAAGGGTCTTTTTCACTAATTTTTCTACCTTGTGGACGCTCTCTGGCGTATTTCAAGGAAGCGTGATAAGCAGCAGTTCCAATTGCCACAGCATTCATACCCACCCCCACTCTGGCTTCATTCATCATTTGAAACATATAATTCAAGCCTTTATGGGCTTCACCGACTAAATATCCATAAGTATTATCATTTTCACCCATCATTAAATGGGCAATGGGTGAGCCTTTATAACCCATTTTATGATAAATCCCAGCCGATAAGACATCATTGGGCTCTAATTTCGCATCATCAGTCAGCCTTTTTTGAGGAACTACGAAAAGTGAAATCCCTTTTACGCCCAAAGGTGCACCTTGAATGCGAGCCAACATGAGGTGAATGACATTATCACAAGCATCATGATCACCACACGAAATGTATATTTTTTGACCTCTAATTTTATAAACACCCTCCTTCTCAGTAGGTATTGCCGAGGTTGAAATATCAGACAATGAGCTACCCGCATCAGGCTCAGTCAAAGCCATAGTGCCTTGCCACTCCCCCGAAAACATCTTTGGAATATACGTTTTTTTAAGTTCGTCTGAGCCAAAAGTGAGGATTAGATTAGCAGCTCCTGCCGTTAAAAAGGGAAAAACACTGGCAGAATAATTCGCTGCTTGCAGAATAAAAGTTGCTGCATTCAATACCGTTGCGGGCATTTGTTGTCCACCGTATTCATATTTAAAAGGCGCACTGATCCAGCCATCTTCCCCAAATTTTTTAACAATTGCTTTCATACCTTCATGAACACGGATTTTACCATCCACAAGCTGTGGCTCATTTCTGTCCATTTCAGTGAGCAAAGGAAAAAGCATCTTTTCAGCAATTGAGTCTGCTGCTTCCAAAACCATATCGAATGAATCTCGATTATGGTCTTGAAAATAAGAATATTTGAGCAAGGATTCAGCATCAAGCAGTTCGAAAAGCTGAAAACGGATATCTCTTTTTGAATAATACATGAGTCAATTACTATTTTTTACTTTAAAAAGCATGAAATACTGAGGGGCCTAAAAGTAATAAAAGTTTGACTTGTAAAATATAAAATTTGTAATTTAACATCTTAGCGCTGAGCAATATTTAGCCACAGATTTCACTGATTTCCTAATTGTTTTATTAAAAAAGCAGCGTAAAATCGGTCTTAATCAGTGAAATCAGTGGCTAAAAGGAGCATTAGCGACTATCTTCTACTCGATACATATTTACCCAAGCCAATCACCCTATCAAAACGGCTTCCAAATGGGCGATAGTAGACCAGAACGGTGTATTCATTTTGTGCTTCGTACCAATCACCTTCCAAATCTGAGGCATCATAAGTAGTCTTTTTTCCTTTTGGAACGGTGACATAAATATAATTGTAAAAACCCTGTTTGAGTTGCACTGTTGCTTCATACATTTGCTTAGCTGCGTCGTAATCGAGTTTAAAACGGTCATCAATTTTCCAATCCGTCAAAGCGCCGTATATATAAACATCTTCATCCTGACGGGGTTGTTTTTGCACGAGTGAAAATACCACATCCACGTAATCCGCCTTAGTAGAGCTTTCAAAAGTATTGCTAAAATCATTGGATTCTACGAAATATCCACCGTTCAAATCGGGATAAATCAAATAAGGCTCCCGTGCGCGGTCGAGGTCAGGGCGCAAGGTATAAAACCATGTTTCGTCATCTTTATCAATTCGGGCAACTCGTTCAGAACGGAAGCGTGTACTTCTCAAATCAACGTACCGCCACTCCTTTCCCGCAAGGAAAATAATGGAATCTTGATAGTCAAATATCAATTTTTCACCTTGCACATAAAACGGCACTACATTGTTTTTAGCAATATCCCAACGCCGATTCTGAACGATGCTCAACCGAATTTCATTCAATGGATTTTGAATTCTGAAATTTTTAGGTTCTATCACAATATCCAATTCATGGTGCGTATTATAATTCATTGCATTCGGAATCGCGGGTTGAATAATCGGCACCAACAGCGTTTCATACACCACAAAACGGCGCGTCAAAACGGGCGTTTTATCGTTATCCTCTAAATATATTTTCAATATATAATTGCCCGATTTCGTGAAACGCATATTCTCATTCGGCAAACTCATTTCATAATGCACATATTGGATATTCGTTGCACTCGAATTTTGTGGATTCTGAATCCTGTCTTCTTGATACCCCTCAGTATATTCCATTCTATCGAGCTTCACGGGCATTTTCCAATCCTTATCATATAGCTCAATGGAGTACATAAAATTCTTCAAATCCGCTTCCATATCATCAAAAGCCAAGCGAAAACCACCACCTTTTAAATTCACCGCTGGAAAATTCGACGGGCTTCCTCCCACGTACATCAGTACCGAAT
>JANMYC010001016.1:0-4878 GCA_031381715.1 Saprospiraceae bacterium | reverse complement strand
CAATCAAAAATAGAAAAACTTATTTATTATTCTTGCTTTTACAAGTATTTTATCCAGCCTTATTAATATTTCAATTAAAAAATGGTTGACAGGAACTACTCCATCAACCATTTTTGAAATATATTTATTAATCACTTTTCTATTATCCTACTTTTATGTTAAGGATAGAGTTTGTTTTAAAATAGATTAAAACAGTTTTAATAAGGTCGCTTTTTAGGGTCTTGCCTTGTATCCCAAAAATCAGAGATAAACAGAGTTTTACCTTGGATACGATAATACAATTGATAATTATTCCCAAAGTTCACCATTCGGAGCGTTTTTGTGTTGGGTACTTTTCGCCCACTTGTCGGATATTTGGCAACCCAATCTATTTTTTCATAAGCATTACCAGCAAACTTCTGTGCAGTATTGAGAGAATAATTCTCGAGCATGTAGTTTGTTATTTCATCAAAGGTCTTCAAAGCGGCTTTATTCCAGATTATTTTTGTAACCATTTAGAATGTTGCTTTTTGACGTCTTCATGATCAATCCAATTATCAGAGTTATAACTCTCTTTGTAGGATTCTAAAATACGCTTTTGTTGCGCTTGTGGTATCTCATTCCACCACTCCTCATCATCGGATACTGCTTGTAAAGCAGTAACAAACCGTTCAAGCTGTGAACGATTATCAGCTTTACCCACAATAGCCAATATAATACCCTTTAACTCAAGATCACTCATTGCAGCAATATCTAATACAGCCATAGTTTTCAGTTTTTATCATCATAAACTACACAAATTTAAGCCTTTCTATATATTTCACAAGATTTTTTTATTCCCCCTTTCTCCTTTTAAAATGTAAAAAACTTCCAAATTTGGATTGCACTTTACCCGACTTGCGAAGGAATAAAAATAAACTTCGCACCCACTTCTGTCATCGCAAATATGCACAATTCATCTTTATGGCTCAAATATAAAGCTCTGAAATTATCTACCTTTTCAGCATCAATTATTTGTTTTGCGTGAAATTCTTCCAAAGTTGAGGCATTTATTGACCACCCCTCAGTCATTTGCTCTTTTACAAGCAAGGGAATGCCCAATTCAAGCGGCAACTGAGATGCCACGAATATTGGATAGTTCGATACCGCTTGTTCTTTGATTGTATTCGCCGCCTGAGTCAGTTGTTTTCTATATAATTTTAACAACTTCTCTACTTTCGATAATACTGGATTACTCATTCTTGGTTGTTGGTTTTTGGTTTTTAGTTGTTGGTTATGGAGTCTATGTTGAGTGATAATCAACAACTAATAACCAACAACTAACAACCATCAAATATTTCGTAATTTCAATAAAGCCACATTTTCAACGTGATGCGTATGCGGGAACATATCCACAGGGCGCACCTTTATCACATCATATTTTTCGTACAACAAAGCAATATCACGCGCTTGGGTGGCAGGATTACAGCTCACATATATCAATTTAGGTGCAGCTAACTCCAAAAGCATGTTCACTACTGAGGGGTGCATCCCTGCACGTGGCGGGTCAGTGATAAGAATATCAGGCTTACCATGCTTTTCAGCAAATTCGGCAGTTAATATATTTTTCACATCGCCCGCATAGAAGGTCGTATTTGTCAAATTATTCCTTTCCGCATTTTCGATGGCGTCATCAATGGCGGGCGCAACTTCTTCTATTCCGACGACGTGTTTCACCTTTTTAGCAATGTACAAAGCGATACTTCCAATGCCTGTGTAAAGGTCATACACATTTTCAGTGCCTTGAAAATCCGCAAAATCTACGACCGTATCAAAAAGGCGAACCGCTTGTTTGGTATTGGTTTGGAAAAAAGATTTGGGTCCTATTCTGAAACGCACATCTCCCAAATCCTCTTCAATATAGCTTTTACCTCGGTACGTAACCATCGGTAAATCCAAAATATAGTCGTTCATTTTGGGGTTAATGCAATAAATCAAAGCCGTAATTTGAGGAAAAGCCTCTAAAAGCGAGTCCAAATATTTCTCTCTCTTTTCAGTATCCTCATAATGAAAACTCACGATGACCATTATTTCACCCAAAGTAGTGACCCGCAGTAAAATATGGCGCATATACCCCCGTTGATCTTTCATATCATAAAACCGCAAACCCTGCTCTACGGCTAATGTTTTCGCCACGTTCCGCACATCATTAGATGGGTCGGGCTGCAACCAACATTTATTGACATTCAATATTTTATCGAAAGCACCAGGGCGATGAAAACCCAATACATCTTCCAAATTGGACATGCCTTTCAACACCTCTTCATGCAAAAGCCATCTCTTATTTGAAAAAGTGAATTCCATTTTATTGCGGTAAAAACGATTATCTACGCAACCCAAAATGGTTTGCCATTCCTCCACGGGCACTTTTGCCAGGTGTTTGAAGGCATTTTCAACTAAAATCTGCTTGTGGTGCAATTGTGCCTCATAAGTAATGTGCTGCCAACGGCAACCACCACAAAGGTTGAAATGCTCACAAAATGGCTCAGTTCTATCCTCCGAAAGTGAGTGAATATTGATAACAGTGCCTTCTTGATAACCACTTTTTTCTTTATGCACTTTCACGTCCACCACATCGCCCGGAGCTGCATTTTCTACAAATACAACGACCCCCTCAGTATCACGCCCTACGGCTTTGCCTTTATCGGCGATACCCGTAATAACTACTTTTTCAAGTATTTTTACCCGTTTTTTTCTTGGTATATTCTCCATTTTTATCTTTAAAACCTATTCTTTTATGTCAGTAAAAACCTGTGTTCCACGAATTGGATGCAAAAAGCCTGCAAAGATAACCCAATAGTTAAAAATTTAAATGCCTAATTATCATTAAACGTAGATAATTAGGCATTTAAAATTGCGGCCTCTTAAAAATAGAAAACTATTAATCAAATAAAAATCGATATGCAAAGTCTTCTAAATTTGAATCAGGTTGAAAACGTTCTACTGAATGTCGTCGTGATATACATTGTCCTATATGATTTAAGCCTAAAATTTCAATAGTAATTTTAGCACGAATAATTTCATTTTCACTTGCAGCAGGATTAGCTTGAATTTCTCCTGTGGAATAATTAAAGATAAAATATCGTTGAAAAGAAAAGTCATCATCGTCGGGTCTAAGTAAATCATCATGAAAAGATTCCCATTTTGACTTTTGACATGCTGCGCAACAATAATATAAATTTTCCCATTGAAATGCTAAATGGTAAAATTGGTGATTTCCTTTAGGTTTAAAATGGTCGATAGTCTCATCACTAATTTTCATAGGATATCCATCACAATAAGAACAATGAGATTGAGTTTGAGCAGTCAATGAGGGCAATATTTTTTGATTCAGCCTTTGTCCTTGGTGAGTTACCCACTGAAAAACATGACTTGAATTTTGGGTTTTATTTTGAGCATAACGCTTACCCCATGTTTCCCAATTTTTAGCCAAATACTGAGGGGTATCAAGGCGAATAAAACGGCGCATATAGTTTAAAAATTTAGAGGTGTTTCAAGGCGTTTATTCAATTGACGTAATTCTAAATTGATAATGGTTGATAACTCTTGGCTATTCTGATTTAAAAGGGAGTTAGAAATTAGCTGAAATTCCATGCGCTGTTCAATAGTACCATTTACAAGTAATTTATCTCTTAATTGATAAAATTTATCTAAATCATGTTGAACAGCTTGCCCAAATTCTGATTTTATATCGAAAACCTCTCTAAGCCAATAGCTCACACTACGAGAATCCTCTGATAAAATTGGCGGGCTGGCTAATTTTGTATCACCATTGGGTTTGACAAGTTTATGTATCCATGCACCATCTACTGAACCTATTACAAAAGGCGAATGAGTACTTATAAAAATTTGTGCATTAGGGAATAATGACTGAATCGCAGGTAAAATCTTTCGTTGCCAAGCAGGATGCAAATGCACTTCTATTTCATCTAAAAACAGTATAAAATTGCGCTCAAAAACAGGTGTATCATTCACCCATTTAACTCTATCCATACGCATCAACAAATCTGATAACCATGAAACGATGCTTTTCAAACCATCGGGTAATTGATTGAAATTAAGTTTTTCACCATCTACTTCTATTTTTACGTCTAAGGGTTCTATATCTAAAAAAAAGCGAATTGGTTTTTCAATTATAGAAAAAATAGCTCGTTCGATGTAAGTAATTGCATTACGATAACGAATCGCATTATTAAAATCATTTTGATTTTTTGAAATAGCCTCCTTACTTATAGTATTTGCTATCCATTGTAATATTCTTTCAGGATTAATTGAATTTTGAAAATCTAAAGCGTCCTTAAAAGGATGGTCTTGTAATTCTTGGATAGTAGAAATCTCTGTTTTTATAATTCTCCTGTAACCAGAGTACCCAAAAAATGCAATTGTTTGACCACTTGATTTCCAATCATTATAAGAGACCCAATGATTATGGTATAAAGAATTTCTATCCTCTATATTCTCTAAAAAAAAAGCCTCAAGATTAAAATTAACATTCCATTTTCTCTTAATATTATCAGAACAAACTGTATAAAAATTCCCCCCTTCTGAACGAGCTTTATTTGTATGTGTATTAGTCTGTACTTGAAAAGAAATAGCTAACAACTCTAAAATCGTAGATTTCCCCGTACCATTTTCCCCCGTAAAAATATGAATCTCTGCTTTACCAACCGCATCAACTGGCTTTTCGGGAAAATCCAACGTGATGTTTCCGAAAGGTCCGATATTGTTAATTTCAAGTTTTGATATGCGAAAAGGTGTCATATTTCTAATATTTTAAACAAAAATACTGTATTTACCTGAATATTGTGTTGAATAAATTCATTTTGTGTAATTAGTTTTCTTCAGGTAACAAGTAAGTCA
>JANMYC010001009.1:0-6478 GCA_031381715.1 Saprospiraceae bacterium | reverse complement strand
GTCACCAATCACGAATACACTTCCTTTACCATGTTTTGCAGTTGCCATGATGACATCACTTCCTTTGCCACCATTCTCAGGCGTGGCTGTGATAGACGCTTTTGCTGGCGATTTTAAGGATAAAATGGACAACTCTTTCACGTACACTTTACGCACATTCGGGAAAATCGGGTGATTGGCTGGAATCATAACGGCACCATCTGGATAGTTATCATTTTTAACCATATTCCTACTTTTATTCGTGAATTCTATCCCAAATTCTTTAGATAATTCATTGAAATGAGGGATTTCACAATTAGCGGTATCATTCGCCATGAGCAACAAAACGCCGCCCTCTTTTACCCAATTTTTAATAACGGCAACATCTTCTTTTTGTATAAAATTAGGATTAGCTGTCTCCTTTTTTGTGTCGGGGTCAACGATGATATACACCGAAGCGCCCTTCAAAATCGCAGCATTCGGAGCTGTTGGAAGCGAATCCAACTGCGCTCCGAATGACTGGAAACTATGTCCTAACCAAATAAAACCCGAATGATTGTGGTCTTCCCATGTGTAATGAAAACGCTCGATGTCACCCAGCGCATTCTTACGTGTTTCACGGTTAAACCAATAGTCCAAAACCACTTTTTTACCCGCTCCTACTGTCACGCTCCCGAGTACTCGGGATGATGAAGCTGAAAGCATCAAGGGGGTGCTCAGACGTTCCATCTCAACGCTCGCCATGATAAAAGGTGCAGCACCTTTTATGTCGTCCGTGCGAATCGGCTCAGTCACATAGTAACGGAAGCTACCATCACGGTAAGGATTGCCCCCCAAGCCCGCCACGCTACACACTCTATTCAAGTGAATGTAGCCTTGTGCATCAGTGGTAATGAACTCTTTTAACAAACCAGCGTAGGCTTTTTTAGCCACTGTGATGTATTTTTTATCTAAAATACCTTGACGCACACCTTTTAAAAAGGCATAAGTAAACATACTTGAACCAGATGCTTCTAAGTAGTTGCCGTCTTTATTTCCACCGTCCATTACTTGATACCATACGCCCGATTGAGCATCTTGGTATTTGATAATGGCTTCCGACGTTTTTTGTAAAATGGATTCTAATTCCTTGCGTTTGGGGTGTGTTTTAGGCAAATAATCCAACACATCAACCAATCCCATCACATACCAACCCATCGCTCTATCCCAAAAATGCGGTGAGTGACCAGTCGCTTTATCCGCCCATTTTTGCTCGCGTGCTTCGTCGTAAGCGTGGTATAAAAGCCCTGTTTTAGCATCCACGCTATTTTTATACATCCAAATAAACTCTTGCGTGATTTCATCAAAGTTTTTAGGCTCATTAAAAGCTACCGAATATTCCGTCAAAAACGGCTCCGCCATGTACAAACCATCCAACCACATTTGGTACGGATATCGCTTTTTATGCCAAAATCCTCCTTCTTTTAATTTAGGTTGTGTCAATAATTGCTTGCGCAGATTGTCCGCCGCTTTTTTATATTTAGCTTTTCCTGTTACTTGATATATTAAAATACACGCCCTACCCGGAGGCATCATATCGAGGTTGTAATCCTCCATTTCATACGTTCTAATCGTCCCATCTTCTTGTACAAAATTGTCAATCAACTTTTGGATATAGGTAAAATACTTATTCCCATCGCCCGTTTGTAGCCAAACTTGCTCAATAGCTGATGTCAAAACACCCATTTCATAATTCCATTTTTCAGGCTTTGTTTTATCGTACACCAAACCGTTTTCATGCTGCAACATCAAAGTCGCTGCCATGCGTTCCGACCATTTTGTCGGTTTTTGGGCTTGTATATTTAAAACAAACGCCAGACTCAGAATCGAAAAAAATGCTTTCATTGATATTTGTTTATTGCTTTTAAAACTTGTTGTTGCTACCCATGTCACCGCTCTAAAGCGGTGGCATGGATAAAGAGTAAATCAATTATATCCGTGCCATCCCGATTTTCGGGATGATACGGTTTGTTCATTATTTTTTAATTAAAACCTTTTGAGAAACGCCCTCGCCAAAAACAATTGGATTGGGCATTTTACCCGTATTACTATTCACCAAACGGATTTTTTCAGTGCGATTACCATTGATATTTAAAACCGTTTTGACTTTTTCAGAGAACTTGATGTTGTCAATACTGATATTTTTACTATTTGAAATAGTCACCAACGTTTCATCTTGAGTGGTCAAAAGTTTGACATTTTTTAATGAAATACCATCGCCTTCAATACAGTAGAATCCTTTTTTAGCTTCGATATTACAGTTTTCAATCACGATATTTTTCACATTCATTTCAGGCAAACCCCGCACAACGATGCCATTTTCAGCGCCTTTACACGTAATATTTCTGATAAAAAACGAGCGGAACTGAGGGGTCTCCTCCGAAACCGGTTTCGCTTCAATTTTTGGATTCGACTCACTTTCCGAAAAGTCACGACCATTATAATACATATCAAAAAGAATCGCTTCACCCGGAATATTTGTCATGGCAATATCAGCACAATAAATATTTTCAACAATACCACCCCGCCCGCGAGTCGTTTTGAAACGCAAACCAATATCAGTACCCATAAAAGTGCAATTCGACACGTATAAATTGCGCGCCCCTCCCGACATTTCAGAACCAATCACAAAACCACCGTGCGCTCTGTACACTATATTATTGCGGATAATGGCATTTTCACTGGGCACATTGCGTTTACGACCTTCGGCATCACGACCCGATTTGATAGTAATCGCATCATCGCCGACATCAAAAGTGCAATTTTCAATCATAAAATTTTTGCAACTTTCCACGTCAATCGCATCAGAATTCTGCGCGTAAGACGGTGCTTTTGATGAAATACCCCTAACAGTCAAGTGCTCACAAAGCAACGGATGCACCGTCCAAGCCGGTGAGTTTTGAAAAACAACACCCTCCAAAAGCACGTTTTTACAGCGAGTCAAAACGATTAAATTGGCTCTTAAAAATTCCTTAATGTCAGTCGCTTTGGCTTCATCAAAACCCTCGGCAATCACGCCCGCGCGTTTCATAGTTGAGCCTTTCAAAGCCCTTTCAGTTGGATACCACGTTTTTTTATCTTCGGTTAAAACGCCGCCCGAAGCGAGGACTTTTTTCCACTCCCCCTCAGTAACTTTATCTTTTTTTAATGGTCGCCATGCATCACCTGCACCGTCCAATATGCCTTTGCCTGTGATAGCCACATTTTCACAATCAACAGCCCAAACCGGCGGTTGCACTCGATAAGCATCATTACCTTCCCAATTCGTTTTTACGATGGCATATTGACTATAATCCGTCGTAAATTGCACCAATCCGCCTTGTTCAACGTGCAAATTAACATTGCTTTTTAAAACGATAGGACCCGTCAACCACAAACCACGCGGCACTAAAACAACTCCCCCACCCGCTTGATTCGCCATGTCAATAGCTTGATTAATGGCTTTTGTATCCAATGTCACACCATCGCCTTTTGCGCCATAACGGGTAATATTAAAAGTATCTTTTCTGAAAACAGGTTGGTAAATTTTAGGCAATTCATGGGCATATTTTTCATCAAAAACTGATTTTTTAATAAAACTACGCAATGGATGCCCAATGTCAAAAAGCCCTTCGCACGCTGCGCTCGCCATGAGTTCAGCCCCATATCTCGTAAAATGTGTATTATCATCCAAGCCCTTCGGATGCTTTGCATAAATGCCAGGAAGCAAATTCATAAACATTCTTTTAGAGCCTTCAACACCGTGCGCTTCAATGATTTTTTGGCTTTTAGCGTGCATATCCACCAACGGCACAATCAACGTTTTAGCCAAATCACGCACCACTTGCGGATACTCCCCGTGTTGATCCACAAACGCGCCCCCCGAACTCTCGGGGTTAAATTTGCGACGCATCAAGGGCGTCATCAATATCGGATTAGCACCTTTTGCCCTAATTTCTTCTATAAAACGCTTCAAATTCTCTTTATACTGAGGGGGTGCCGCATAGCGCAAAGTATCGTCTTTCTTTTGGTCATTGTGTCCAAATTGCAAAATCACATAATCACCCGTTTTGACTTTGTCAATCACCGCTTTCCAATGCCCCAAAGTGCGAAAACTCTTTGTCGAGCGACCATTCACAGCATGGTTTTCAATGCGCACCGCATCCGTGAAATACTCTGAAAAGACCATTCCCCAACCAGTTTCGGGTGCATCAATCGGTGCTTTATTAGCCATCGTTGAATCACCACACAGGAAAACTGTTGGTCTATCGTCCACAGAACGAAAAGCCCAAATACTTAGAATTGCTATTATAAAAAGCAGTTTTTTCATAAAATACTGAGGGGGTATTGTTGTTAGTTAAAAAGTCGTTTAACTTTGTTTAAAATAAATTAAAATGACCACAGCACGTTCAGTTCAACAAAATATCTTCAAACCTGAAAAAACACCTCGTATTTACACTCTCGAAGAATATCTTCGCAGAGAAGAACATACTATTGACAAACACGAATTTTACAACGGTCAAATCATCAAAATGGCTAACTCAAAATTTTACCATAACCTCATCGGAAGTAACACCGTTTTTGCTATAAAAAAGACTTTAGAGTCTATTCACAATGATAATTATATGGTATTAGGCGATTCACAAAAAGTATATATCGAAGCTGAAAACGCTGCTGTTTACCCTGATGCTATCGTTATTTGTGAAAAGCCTGAATTTTATAAAGGTATGGAATCCATAATTGTGAATCCGCTTGTGGTTATTGAAATTTTATCAAAAAGCACAGCTAAATACGACCAAACAGATAAATTCAGCCTTTATAAATTACTACCAGGTTTCAAAGAATATGTTTTAATTGACTCTCGTAAATCTGCCGTTGAGACCCGTTTTCAAGTTGAAAAAGACCTCTGGCGTTTTACGAATTATACTGAATCTCCTTCTTTTATTCAACTTCAATCTATCGGCATTTCAATTTCGATTGATGATATTTATAAAAAAGTAGAGTTTCCTGTTAAAAAATAATGTTCCGAGTGCCAAGTACTTTGTGCCTCCTATTGGCACTCAGAACATGGCACGTGACCCTCTCTTTACTTCCCCCACTTCGCCACCCATTTCGGATAATCCTTATTAATCAGTTTTGCGGGCCAATCGCCGTACCACCCATAATGCGCTCGGCGCTCATTTTCTATTTCAGCTAAAGTCGCTTTTTTAATACCATCACGACCGCAGAAAAACGGTTTTTGAGTATCGAGGTCATAAAATCTTGCCCATATGGGAGCAGCATTCGCATCTTCTTTCACAACAACATCTTCGCCCACGGGCAGTGCCAAATCTTTGATGCGTTCCGTGAGAATACCCGTTAGTTTTAACTTTTCTAAAAAGGCTACACCGCTTGAAATTGCTTTTTTTACTGAGAGCCTGTCCCGATCACTCGGGAGGGTAGCCAAATCAATTTCCATTAAAAATTCCAAAATGCCTACACTCTCATTTCCACTAAAAGAAGGCAATTCGTATGCTCGCGCTTTCACGGGTTCAAAGGTTTTGTAATGGTGTTGAGCACACCAAATTGTCGACTCACCATTGACCATAATTTGAGTTTTTAATATACAATCAATGCCTTTTTCAACCGCTTTTTTAGCATTTTCACGGTATTGTGCACCTATGTTTTCAAAAGGTATTTTAGCATTAGCCACCTCTTTTAAAACTTCCAATGCCTTAATCATCGCATTGTCATTAAAAGTGATGTGCTTGCGGTAATTTGAAGAATCGGGATAAAATTGCGGAAAGCCACCGTTATCGTGCTGCATTTTCAAAAGATATTCAATGCCTTTTTCAGCGGCATTTTTATACTTTTCATTCTTTGTTTCATTAAAAGCAGCCGCCAAATGGCGTATTTCTCGACTTGTCGCATTATTATCAATCGTAGCATCATTGCGCCCTGAATCGTCGCCTATGGAAGCGATGAGCGTGGCATCCCACTCCTTATCGTAAGGTGGTGGTTGTGTCTTACCATCGAGGGTTTTAGCCCACCCGCCTACTGAACGCTGAGCGACAACCATGCGTTCAGCTATTTCGTCACGTTTAGGTTGCTGTTGGGAGGCATCAGCAACTTTTGGCAAGCCATAATCACTCTTGGTTTTTGCGGGTTGCGGCGACAAGTTCCACCGCTCTTTAAGTGCCCAATCTCGATTGATTTTTTGAGCAATACTTTTATCAAAATTATTTTTATGCCAAGTATAATCACCGCCTTCTCTGTGACAATTGTAGTAATTAACCCTTGTTTCCCATTTTAAAACGGTGTCTTTATTATTTTTGTAAATAGCTGCGTCAGCCATGTCTTTTGAAAAAGTGCAATTCACGAGATAAAACTGCGCATCACGATGAAAACGACCTAATTTATACCCCGCATCGCCCACAAATTGGCAATTTTTTAAAACTGTTTTAGCCGATTCGTTGCCTGTGCCATCGTGCCAAATTGCCGC
>JANMYC010001002.1:0-2679 GCA_031381715.1 Saprospiraceae bacterium | reverse complement strand
TTTTTTAAAAGCAGTGAATTAGAGCACGAAGTTTTAATAACCACTCAACCTCGGTTGAGTATCACGGGCTGGCTTAAGACGAATGTAGTATCTTGATAATATTTTACAATGAAAAATGTCTCCGTTACCTTCAAAGGGCAGAACATCTTTACGAAGTTTTATGTAGAAAAAATAGATGCAAATAAACCAACAATTGTATTTTTACATGAAGCTTTGGGTTCGGTGGCGCAATGGCGGAATTTCCCAAATAAAACAGTTGAAATAACAGGTTTTAATGTCTTTGCTTACGATAGATTGGGGCATGGTTTATCAGACGCCATGTTGCAAAAGCGGAATTTTAACTATTTGCAGCATGAGGCTTGGGAGGTACTCCCCTCAGTATTGGAGCAGTTGGGCATTGAAAATCCTATTTTATGGGGACATAGCGATGGTGGAAGTATTGCATTATTGTACGCTTCTCGTTTTCCTACAAAAGCTTTAGTAACTGAGGCCGCCCATGTTTTAACGGAAAAAATCACATTGGAAGGTATCCGCAAAGCCTTGACTCGCAAAGCCCTTTTAATAGAACGCTTAACCCGTCTTCATGGCGATAAAACGGCTGATTTGTTCGCCGCTTGGTCGGATACTTGGCTTCAAGATTCTTTTAAAAACTGGAATATTGAAGCAATTTTAAGAGATATTACTTGTCCTTCCCTTATTATTCAAGGTGAAAAGGACGAATACGCTTCGGCTGAGCACGTAAATCGCATCGTGAAAGGGATAGGGCACAATGCTGAACCATTAATGATTCCCAATTGTGGTCACACGCCACATAAAGAATCTCCGGAACTTATTTTAAACCACGTTTCAAACTTTTTAACCAAATATGTCTAAGGTTTTAAGTTATCTCAGCGGTACAAGTACCAAGCCTCTATTGGGTATCACGATTGGCGATATGCTGGACGATATTGCAGTACGCTATCCTGAGAATGATGCTCTTATAGTCCACCATCAGGACATTCGTTTCAGCTATAAACAGTTTAAAAAGGTAGTAGATAACTGTGCAAAAGCCTTTTTAGCATTGGGGGTTGAAAAGGGCGATAGGGTAGGGATTTGGTCGCCGAATCGTTATGAATGGACGGTGACACAATTTGCAACCGCTAAAATAGGGGCTATATTGGTGAACATAAACCCCAGTTATCGGTTGCATGAGTTGGAATATGCTTTGAATCAGTCGGGTTGTAGCGTGTTAGTAACTGCCGACCAGTTCAAACTATCCAATTTTACTGAAATGCTATTTACACTTGCACCTGAATTAAATACAAGTAAAAAAGGGCATTTAAAAGCAGAAAAAGCACCTCAACTCCGCACCATTATCCGAATGGCAGAAGATGAACGACCAGGGATGTGGCAATGGGATGATTTTTTAAAACAAGGCAAAAAGAGTACTCTAGAGGACTTAAAAATGCGTCAAAAGGGCTTATCGACTGATGAACCAATCAATATTCAATACACCAGTGGTACTACAGGGTTTCCAAAAGGGGCGACTTTAAGCCACCATAATATATTAAATAATGGCTATTTTGTTGCGGAACTGATGAATTTTACGGATAAAGACCGTTTGATTATCCCTGTGCCACTGTATCATTGCTTTGGTATGGTGATGGGGAATTTGGGTTGTGTTACGCATGGCGCAGCGATGATTTATCCAAGTGAAGGTTTTGAACCTACCACGACTTTGGCTGCGGTGGAACGTGAAAAAGCGACGGGTATTTATGGTGTACCGACTATGTTTATTGCTGAATTGGATTTACCCGATTTTGAAAAATATGATTTGACGAGTTTGCGAACGGGTATCATGGCGGGTTCACCTTGCCCGATAGAAGTAATGAAAAAGGTGCAAAGCTTGATGCACGTTTCAGAAATGGAAATCGCTTATGGCATGACTGAAACAAGCCCCGTCAGCACTCAAACCCGAGTGGGTACACCGCTTGAAAAACAAGTGAGTACTGTTGGGCAGATTCACCCGCATTTGGAAGTCAAAATTATTGACCCCGAAACGGGATTGACCCTGCCACGCGGCGAAGCGGGCGAGCTATGTACACGCGGCTACAGCGTCATGCTCGGTTATTGGGGTAATGAGGAAGCGACTCGAAAATCCATTGATGCGGCTCGTTGGATGCACACGGGTGACCTTGCCACGATGGATGATGAAGGCTACGTGAAAATAGTGGGGCGCATAAAAGACATGATTATTCGGGGTGGTGAAAACATCTATCCGAGAGAAATTGAAGAGTTTTTATACACGCATCCTAAAATCAGCGATGTGCAAGTCATTGGGGTTCCCGATTTAAAATACGTGGAAGCAGTCATGGCTTGGGTTCGCCTAAAAGACGGTGAAACGCTCACAATTGAAGAAATTAAAGAATATTGCAGCGGACAAATTGCGCATTTCAAGACCCCTCAGTATATTCGCTTCACAGACTCGTTTCCGATGACCGTTACGGGTAAAATACGGAAAGTGGAGATGCGGGAAGTGAGTATTAAGGAATTGGGGCTTGAAGATGCAGCAAGCGTTAAAACGGCTTAATTGTCATTTTTATAGGGCTTTACCCTATTCTGACGTATTTCGCCCTTTCAGGGCTTTAGTATTTTAAAAGTCTTTTTACGTATTTTAATATTAATAGCCCTGAAAGGGCG
>JANMYC010001000.1:0-6725 GCA_031381715.1 Saprospiraceae bacterium | reverse complement strand
GTTATCACGTAATAGGGATGGATAACCTTATTACGGGCGATTTGGCTAATATAGAGCATTTGATGCCATTGCAACGTTTTGAGTTTTATAACCACGACGTGTCTAAATTCGTGCATGTGCCGGGTGATTTACACTATATTATGCATTTTGCATCGCCTGCAAGTCCAATTGACTATCTTCAAATGCCGATTCAGACGTTGAAAGTAGGTTCGTTGGGTACGCACAATTTATTGGGTTTGGCAAAGGCAAAAGGCTCTCGTTTCATGATTGCTTCTACCTCAGAAGTTTATGGTGACCCGCTTGTGCATCCTCAAGTAGAAGAATATTGGGGCAATGTCAACCCGATTGGCCCCCGTGGTGTATATGACGAAGCTAAGCGTTTTCAAGAAGCAATTACAATGGCATATCATCGTTATCATGGCTTAGAAACGAGAATGGTGCGTATTTTTAATACTTATGGTCCTCGTATGCGTGTGAATGATGGTCGTGTATTGCCGGCATTTTTCTCTCAAGCCATTCGTGGTGAGGGTTTGACCGTATTCGGTGATGGCTCTCAGACGCGTTCATTTTGCTACGTTGATGATTTAGTGGAGGGCATTTATCGCTTATTATTGAGCGATTATGCTAATCCAGTGAACATTGGTAATCCAAGTGAAATCACGATGAATCAATTTGCGAAAGAGATTATGGATTTAGTCGGCAATCAAAAGGCTTTTGTTGATTATCGTCCGCTTCCAGTTGATGATCCTAAACAACGCCAACCGAATATCACTAAAGCTCGCGAAATATTGGGTTGGGAACCTAAATTCGATAGAGCAGAAGGTTTGAAATTAACGTATGAATATTTCAAAAAAGCGGTAAAAGTGGATTGATTAATCTCTTTTTAAGCTATCAAGATATTAAAAGTTGACTTTCAAAAATTTATATTACCCCCTCAGTATTCCGATGCTTGGGACTCATTTTTAAACTAAAAAAGCCTAAATATCTTAGGATAAATTTTGAAGGCTTTTAAAAAGCACAAAAAATGGCATTTAAAAAGAAAATTTTAATCACAGGCGGTGCAGGATTTATTGGCTCGCACGTTGTACGCTTGTTTGTAACTAAATATCCTGATTACCATATTTTTAACCTTGATGCCCTTACATATGCGGGTAATCTTGAAAACTTGCGTGATGTAGACCAATCTCCCAATTATACTTTTTTAAAAGGAGACATCACCGATGAGTCTTTCATCGCTGAATTATTCGATGTTCAGCAATTTGATGGTGTCATACATCTGGCTGCTGAAAGCCACGTTGACCGTTCTATCTCTGACCCAATGGCTTTTATTAAAACGAATATCATTGGCACCGTCAACCTTTTAAATGCGGCACGTACAATCTGGAAAAACCGGTCAGATACTGAGGGGGTACGTTTTTATCACGTTTCTACCGACGAAGTTTATGGCAGCTTAGGCGACGAGGGCTTTTTCACAGAAGAAACTCCTTATGACCCACGCTCGCCATACTCGGCTTCAAAGGCAAGTAGTGACCATTTGGTAAGAGCATATTATCATACCTATCATTTGCCAGTGGTGATATCCAATTGCTCTAACAATTATGGACCCAATCACTTTCCTGAAAAATTGATTCCACTTATCATTAGTAATATTTTAAATAAAAAAGCATTACCAATTTATGGCGATGGCAAATACACACGCGACTGGTTGTGGGTAAAAGACCACGCAATAGCTATTGATACCATTTATCATACGGGTGAAACAGGGGAGACCTACAATATTGGTGGTAATAATGAGTGGAAAAACATAGACCTTGTTGAAAAACTATGCGATATCATGGACGAAAAACTGAATCGCCCACAAGGAACCGCTCGAGAACTTATCACCTTTGTGAGAGACCGTCCGGGGCACGATCGCCGCTACGCTATTGATGCTTCAAAATTACGAGATAATTTGGGTTGGACTCCCTCAGTAAAATTTGAAGAAGGCTTCAGAATGACGATTGATTGGTATTTAAACAATAAAACTTGGGTCGATAATGTGACTTCGGGCGAATATCAACGTTATTATGAAGGTCAATATGCTGAATAATTGATTGATTTTAATTTAAACACAACTTCCAAAAGGCTTAATCCCCTTTTGGAAGTTCACTATAAGTAGTTGGGCTAAAATAAACGCTATTATCTTTTTAAGTCGGTTCTATAAAATGTAAAAATACTCCGCTTTGCTCCGCATTTTTACATTTTACAGCCCGACGATAGCAGCGTTTATTTCTTTACGCCTACTTATTGAATTATCTTTAGATTTTAATTAGGGTTTTAATCCTGATTTTTTTTGAAAAACATAAAAAAATACCTTACCTATTTAATCATGAGAAGAATTCTTCCATTAGTCATTGTATTGCTATCATTTTTATCACAGACTTCGATAACTGCACAATCTGTTAATCAAGTACTTATCACATCAGAACTTACCAAAAGGGGCTTAACAGAGCAAGAAGTCCGTGTAAAATTGGCCTCCAAAGGAATTGATATTGATAGATTAAAACCAGAGGACTTACCCCGTTACCGCAAACCCATTGAAGATGCAATAGCCGAACTCGAAGCAGAGAAAGCTCAAAAGCAGAAAAATACTACCATCGGAGTAGAACCAGCCGCCGCCGCTGCAGCCGCTAAAGTCCAACCAACTAATTTTGATAATGAAAAAATTGAAGCTGAGGCTAAACAACTGAGTAAAGGCAAAGCAGCAGAGATTAAAGAAGATATAGCTAAAGGAGCAACTGCCGAGGAAGCTATATCTAAGGCTTTATTATCTAATTTAAAAGATTCTGTTACTAAAATACCCGCTTTTGTTTATGGGCAAAATATTTTTAGAGATAAAAATTTGGGATATTTCCTTGATAAATCTTTTAAAGCGCCTGATTCATATATTTTAAATGCTGGGGATAAATTGACTATAAGCATATCTAACCCACGCGTGTTTTACAATCAAGCATTTGAAATAGATAAAGAAGGCTTTTTGAAATTAGAGAATATGCCTCGTACTAATTTAAAAGGTATGACCGTCGATAGAGCTCGTAAGGTATTGGCAAGTAATTTTGCTCGTTTTTATTCATTTGCTCAAGAAGATTTTCAAATTACGGTATCCGCAGCCCGTATTGTAACGGTCAATATCGTGGGTGATGTTTTTAACCCTGGTACGCATACAATATCAGCGGGTAATTCTGCTTTCAATGCTTTAGCTGCGGTGGGTGGACCTACTAATATTGGTAGTGTGCGGAATATTCAATTGACACATACCTCTACGGGGGAGAAAAAACGTTTGGATGTGTACGAGTTTTTGTTTAATCCAAGCATGACTAAAGATTTGTATTTATATGAAAACGATTATATCTACGTTCCGCCTATCGGAAAAGTTGTAACGATTGATGGTGCCATTAGAAGGCCATTTAAATATGAATTATTGGATAAGGAGAATCTGAGTAAATTGATTGAATATGCAGGTGGCTTGACTGAAAATGCTTATCAAACAACATTTCAAGTAAAAAGAATTGTTGATGATAAAGAGAAAGTTATTGATATAAATTACAGGGATTTAAAAAGTAATGGTAGTGATTTTACGCTTTTGAGAGGGGACGTTGTCGTCATTAAAGAAGTTCCCGGAAACCTTGAAAACGTAATATCTATTTCAGGTGCCGTAGAACTGCCCGGAAATTATGAAATTACTGAGGGGATGAAAATCACTGACCTTTTAAAAAAGGCAACTTTAAGAAAAGAGGCGCGGACTGACATTGCTTATTTGCAACGAGTGAATAACGATAAGACTATTCAATTGAAACTTATCAATATCGATGAGGTTTTATCTAACCCATCGGCTATTTCAAACTATAAATTGCAGTCCAGAGATGCTTTAATTGTATTTGTGCAAGAGCAGTTTTCTAGAAAAGATTTCATTACAGTGGCTGGTTCAGTTAGAGACCCTAAGAAAATACCTTATGACGTTAGTCAATCCACAAGAGTGAAGGATTTCATTATATTAGCAGGCGGTACACAGCCCAACGCAACTGATTTTGCTTATATCATCAGCATGGATTCTTCGAACTCTAAAGTATTAGAATATAAACAGATAAATATTAAGGATGCTTTAACAAAACCAAACTCAGCAGATAATGTAGTTCTGAAACCGAATGATATTATTAGGGTTTTATCAAAAGAGGATTTCGTAGATGAAGCATATATACGTGTAGCAGGTGCAGTACGAAAGCCTGGAGAGTATAAATTTGCTCAAACTTTAACTTTGACTGATGCCTTGGTTTTAGCAAATGGTCTGAAACTTGAAGCGGCAACTAATAAAGTAGATATCTTCAGAATATTGATGAATGAGAACCAACCTGTAAAGACAGTAGTGGCTACAATAGAAGTGGATAAAGACTTAAAAATATCTGATCCAAAATTTAAAGACTTTCAGTTGTTACCTTATGACCAAATCGTCGTCAGAACAATACCTAAATTTGGTTTTCAAAAATTGATATCTATTACAGGCGAAGCTGATTATCCTGGGCAGTATGCCCTTATCGAAGATAATGAAAAATTAGCGGATGTGATAAAAAGGGCAGGAGGCTTAACTTTGGAAGCTTTTCCTAAGGGTGCAACATTATATCGAGCACAAGAAGGAATTGGTTATATTTATATTGAATTAGATGAAGCAATGAAAAACACTAAGTCTAATAATAATATTGTTTTGAAAGAGGGCGATGTTATTGATATCCCTAAAACAAAAGATATTGTTTCTATAAAAGGCGCAACTAAAGCTGCTGATTTATATCAAAGCAGAATTTTGACCAATGGAACGGTCAATATTGCATTTGATGGCGAAAGAAGTGCTTGGTATTATGTGGATAAATATGCCGCAGGTGTTAATAAAGATGGAAGCAGGAAGTCAATCGTTGTGGAATATCCAAACGGGGTCGTGAAAAGAACAAAAAACTTTTTATTCTTTAAGCTTTATCCTAAAGTTGAGAAAGGAAGTACTATAAATGTAGGATATGCAGAGAAGAAACCAGAAAAAGATAGTAAAAACGGTAAAGAGAAAACCGACTGGGGTAAAATCTTGGCTGATACAATAGCCCAAACAACTGCTTTATTATCTTTCATACTTTTAATACAACGTTTACAGTAATTTGACTCTTGGTTTTTTAATAAAAAACAGCATCGGAATACACAGGGTGCTGTTTTTTATTTGTTAGTTTAAAATTATTATACCTGAATATAGGTATTGAAATATTATTTGTTATATTTACAGCAATTAGGACTACTTAACTGCTTTGGATTTATTGGTGCAAAGCTTATTTACAAACATGTTATCAATTTTAGAGCTATGGTGATTTTCTACATCGTTGCCTTGGCTTTTACACTAGGCGCATTTTTGAATGCACTTACAGCCAACGGTCGCAGAAGCAAGCGTTATTTTTGAACAAACAAAACTCTTAGATGACTGCTTCATCAAAACAATTATCCCCGATAGACTGAAAATTTCCTTTTTTAGTCTATTGGGGATATTTGTATGTAACTTTCCTCCCTTTCTTTTGTTTCAATAAGGTATTTTTCTTTAATTTTGTATTTATTTTCATATTTAACCCGACGATGTCCAATTGTCTGGATTCCTAATTGATGGAACTGAGGGGTATTGAACCTATCTAATGAGTAAAATTATATTAAAACGTCAAGCAGAAGCGAGTATTCCTACTGATTGGGGGCAATTTCGCATGATTGCTTACGCTCGCCATAAAGAAGATCCTTTGCCTCATTTAGCGATGATTCATGTGGATTTTGATTTAAAACAACAACCTATACTTACCCGCATTCACTCGGAGTGTATGACGGGTGATGTTTTTCACTCAAAACGGTGTGATTGTGGAGAACAACTTAATTTTGCAATGAAAAAAGCAGCGGAGGAAGGCGGCATTGTAATTTATCTCCGTCAAGAGGGAAGAGGTATTGGGTTAATTAATAAATTGAAGGCTTATCAACTTCAAGACAAAGGCTTGAATACCGCAGAAGCCAATCTACATTTGGGCTTCGATGCTGATGCACGCAACTATAACGATGCCATCACCATTTTAAACGATTTAGGTATTTCAAAAATTCATCTTTTGACCAATAACCCACTGAAAATGGATGCTTTTGCGGAATCTGGGATAGATGTTGTCAGTCGACAACCTATTATCATTGAACCGAAGGCAGAAAATGAATTTTATTTGGATACTAAGCGTGATTTAATGGGACATCTTCTGTAAGAGAAAGACTTTTTCATCCCCCCCTCAGTATTTTTTCAAAAAAGTTGTTTTTTTTGACTGAAAAAGTATATCTTTGCGCTCGCTTTGGAATAACCTATTGTTGGCTTGCCAATTGTGTAGGTATTTTTTAATCAAATTCATAATATTTCAAATGTCTGTTAAAATTAGACTACAGAGACACGGTCGTAAAAAAGCGCCGTTTTATCACATCGTTATTGCTGATAGCCGTTCACCACGTGATGGCCGTTTTATTGAAAAAATTGGTACTTACAATCCAATGACCAAGCCTGCTACTATCGATATTGACCGCGATAAAGCATTCGAATGGCTTCAAAAAGGCGCACAACCTACTGATACTGTACACGCTATTTTGCGCTTCAAAGGCGTAATGTACCGTAAGCACTTAACTCGTGGTGTAACTAAAGGTTCTTT
>JANMYC010000984.1:0-1727 GCA_031381715.1 Saprospiraceae bacterium | reverse complement strand
TGGATGTAAATAAAAGGCAGAATATCCGGTGAGTGGTTGATGTATTCGATTGTTTCATCTCCGCTAATTATATGCTTTTCATCATCAAGTGACACATTGATGATGAAATTGGCTTCCTGCTGAAAATAGTCTTTTTGACCACAAACAGTCATACCCCCAAAGAGCAGAATAATAAGTGGAAACAATCTAAACATTCAAATAATTTTTTGCGATACTTAAAGAATGGCAAAATATAAATAATTCTCGACTTTTCCTTGAAAAAATGCTGCCAACTAAAAAAAAGACTTGTGTTAGAAAATGAAAAAATATTTTAGATGAGGAGTTTTTAATATAAAAACACGATAGTTTGTGTTTTTTAATATAAAATATAAATTTTATTTAAAATATTTTATACCGCTTTAAGGGTATTTATATTGTTTTATGTATATTTGTACCGTAAACTTTATTTACTAATTAATTCAATTTAACATCATGAATAAACACAAATTTTTATTAGGGATAGTCATGTCCCTATGGGTCACTCATGTGGCTATTTCTCAAAATTCCTCCTGTGGCTGCGATGTCACGATTACACCAACAACCGCTCTTCCTTATATTGCATTTCGACCATGGCTGCCTGGAAAGACGGGTTCAAATTTTTTAAATATTAGACCAGGGCAAACTATCTGTTTAGCAGCAGGAAATTACAATCAAATTAGGTTTCAAGATTTTCAGGGTACAATTGATTCTCCGATTATTGTCAAAAACTGTGGCGGTTTGGTTAATCTCAACACAGTCGATTATCACACCATGTCGTTTGATAATTGCCGTTATTTGCGCATAACAGGCACCGGTGATAATAGTTTGACCTACGGAATGAGCCTCAATGGTACGAAAATTGGAGCCTCTGGCTTAGTTATTACTGGCTTAAGCAGTGATATCGAGGTTGACCACATCAAAGTAACAAAGGCGAGTTTCGCCGGAATGATGATTAAACAAGACCCTACCTGTAGCTCCAACACTTGGCGAGACAGTTTTACGATGTATAATATCAAGGTTCACGACAACTATGTCAGAGATGTGGGTGGCGAAGGTTTATACATTGGCAATTCGTTTTGGCAACAGGGTTTGACCCGAACTTGTAATGGACAAAATATTACAGTTTACCCGCATCGCATTTTAGGTTTAAAAATTTATAATAACATCGTGAGAAACTCCGCTTGGGAAGCTATTCAATATGGCTGTGCGCCCGATGCTGAAGTGTACAATAATGATATTGATAGTTCAGGACAAGCCAACGTTTCACAACAATGTAACGGAATACAAATGGGCGCCGGCTCTGGTGGGAAGTTATATAATAACGTTATTAGAAATGTAAAATGTGGTGGTATTGTCGCTATCGGATTTGTAGAAGATTCTAAAATCTACAATAATCTGGTGGTGGGTAGTAGCGATGGTATGTTCATTGATACGCGTGACAGTAACCAAAATAATATTTCGATGGTTGTAGCCAATAATACTTTGTCGAATATTACTAATGTGGGCATTAAAATGTACGATTATGGTCTAAATTATACTGTGACTAACCCCAATGGTAGTAAAACCTTTGTGAGTTTTCCCAAAAACTATTTACCGATTGCTAAAAACAATATTATCATTGGCGCTTATTGGAGTTTTCAAGTATTAGGTGCTGCTCAACAAAGTATCGATAGTAGTAAAAATTATGCGTTGCGTACCCCGTTTTCATC
>JANMYC010000978.1:0-3720 GCA_031381715.1 Saprospiraceae bacterium | reverse complement strand
AGGATGTAATAGGATTTTTTTACTGAATTAGGATTTATGGAATTGTAAGGATGTAATAGGATTTTTTTACTGAATTAGGATTTATGGAATTGTAAGGATGTAATAGGATTTTGACAATGCCAATCTTATAGATTTTCGATAAAAAAAATCCTAATACATCCTTATAATTCCATAAATCCTAATTCAATAGAAAAAAAATCCTACTTCAATAAAAACACACAATTCAAGATACCCGCACTCTAACTACCGATGACCAATCGCTCACCAAACCTTTGCTGCCGATGGCTCTGAGGCGAAAATCGTAATCCACGTTGGATTCTAAATTTTCAATCAGCGCTCTGGTAGCGGAGGTGTATTGTCCGTTGGTCCAAGCAGAGGGTTGCCCATCTACGACAGTGCGCTTTTCAATACCATAATTGGTAGCCCCCAAAACCTTTTCAATTTCAATCTTAGCGACACCCGTAGCCTTTTCATTCTCAGCCTTGAGAATGGTGGGAGGTGCCAGATACGTGTAATTGGTCGGTGCTTTACGGACTGAAAAACCAGCGGCAAAAATCACCCCTTCGTCGCCTTTTGCCAACACATCAACGAGAAATGCGACTACGACGAGTTGATTCAACACCTCTTTCATGCATTTGTCTTTTTCGATGGTGGCTAATCGACCGCCGTTGACATTGTTGACCAATGCCGTTGCGAAAGCCTCGGAGCATTTGCCTAAAGCGGTTACGTCGGTGGAGAGACTTGAAAAAATGGGATCTTTAGTCATTAAGCTGACCACATTGCTGGCAAAAGTGGAGAGTTCGCTCTGCCTTAACTTTTTGAATTCTGATGAACTAATTAGGATCATAATATTATCAATTTAATTGTTAAATAATAGTAATATGATTTTAACATATATGCCACTATTTATATGCCCTAAAAATATTATATAGCCAATAATAATACGGTTTTATTTTGTGAGAATACGGTTTTAAGTATTTAGAATAATGCATTTTCGTTCATTAAATCATCTAAGATAAAACCCTCATCGCCTTAAATAAAGTAAGTTTTCCGTGAAATTTTATCTTTTCGCATCTTGCGAAATGTCTTCGCATCTTGCGAAACGTTTTCGCATCTTGCGAAATGTCTTCGCGTCTTGCGAAATGTTTTCGCGTCTTGCGAAATAGTTTCGCGTCCTGCGGAATAGTTTCGCGTCTTGCGAAATAGTTTCGCGCCCTGCGAAATGATTTCACGTCCTGCGAAGTGTTTTCACGTCCTGCGAAATGATTTCACGTCCTGCGAAATAGTTTCACGTCTTGCGAAATGTCTTCGCGTCCTGCGAAATAGTTTCGTGTCCTGCGAAATGCTTTCGCATCTTGCGAAATGTCTTCGCGTATTATCAGAAGGTGGAGTCACCGAACTTTCATTAAAATATGAATTTGGAAAATAGGAGATGAGGCCCCCCTCAGTATTTTAGCCATTTTAAGGCTGCTAACGCACAAAAAACTAAATTCAAAATACAAGTAATTGAAATGTTTTATATATTTGTTTCAGCTTAGGCATAACATAATCGCCTTTTTATTTTTATAGAAAAACTTAAAAAATTTAAGAGTATCTCGTTAAGCGATTAACTGTCATTAGCTTGACAAAAATTTAATTAATTAATGCGGCAAATTTGATATAATGGAAGGAAAACTATTGTTCTTAGATTTAATAAGAAGAAAAATTAAAAAAGTATCACAAATAAATACCGAAGAAAATTAATTCAATAATTTTGCAATTGCACAAATGATGAAATGTAATAAAACCATACAATATCAAATCCTCATTTTAATATTGAAAATAATATTTATAACACTTCAAATATGTTGCTTAAATATTTCACCAGTTCAATGTCAGAATTTTGGTACTATTGAACTGAAAAGAGCAAACAATACTGCTGTTTTTTTACGAGAAGTGAGAGACAAAACAATAAATCAAAATGGACATGATTATATAATTGGATTAAAAGACCCTGAAACAGGTAAATTTTATCCATATAAAACAGAATTTTCTGGTACTGGTTTCTCTTTTGTGGATGATAAGGTTAGGTATTTAATTACTGTAAAACATTTAGCTGAAAACCTTACTGATTCATCATGGGTCAAGTTTTCTGGAGCTCGTAGTGACAGCATTTTTTTACTAAAAGATGTTTTATACAAGATAGGGAATAAAAGGTGGTATTTTTCCGAGAATACAGATATAGCAATAGGTAGAATATGTGAAGACTTTAATTTCGAAAAAGATACAATTAGTTATACAGAGATAAAAGATAATAGTGACTTGTTATTTGACCCTAGAGAAATAAAAAACCACTTTTCACTAGGAAAAGATAACTTTAATGATACTTTAATTGCACCTTTTAGAGATATGGAATTATTAGCAATCGGGTATCCAAGTGGCATAGGAAACTATTCTAATCCACATACAACAATTTCAAAATTTTTTCGAGCATCAAGTGATATTATTGACAAAGAAAGTAACAATCCTTTCTTTATTATTGATGACCCCAGTGTAGATGGATTTAGTGGGTCTCCAACTTTTGAAGCTCCCAAAATTTTTGTAGTAGATTCTCAAAAGATGGCTGTTGTTCATAAATTATTTTCTTTTGTAGGAATGATTAATGGAACGTTTAACGATGCAAATGGAGGGAAATTTACGAGTATTATCCCTTCAAAACTCATTATTGAAGAACTAAAAAAAGCTAAAAATATTGAGTACATTTCTGAAGAGTTTTATAAAAATGGAAATCTTTGGCAGGGAGTAATAAAGCAAAATGAAAAAATTATAGAGGTTCTTTACAATTACGATAAAAAAGGGATATTACAGGATAAAGGAACACTAAAAAATGGAAATGGAACAATAAAATATTACGACGAAGATGGAAGATTTATTCGTGAAATTGAGTTTAAAAATGGGCTATTTGTTAAAGAAATTACAAAAAAATAAAATTTTATGAAAAAAATATGTTTCGTTTTGCTAATTAATACCGCAGCTTTGAGCTCCAGCTTTGCCCAAATTAACAAGTACATAATAACTCTAAAACAAAGTTGTAAATTATATCAAAAAGCAGATATAAACAGTATGTCTTTAAAGAGTTTGCAAAAAGGAGCTATATTATACGTTATTGGAAGAGAAGCAGACTTTTTAAAAACAACAGATGGGCAATATATTCATAGAAACACGGCAGAAATTCGAGAAGATAAAACTTCTCGAATAAATGCCCAAATTGATATTATTGTTGGTAATTACAAGCAAAAATTACAAGAAAAAAGCAAAGAAGGGTTAAATTTAAATGGTAATTCACGTGATTTTATAGAATTGCCTTCACGCGATACTATAAAATTTGAAAATCTAAAATTTCAAAAATGAATAGTATAGTTTTTACCTATGTAATGCCAATTTTGATATTAATAATATTTTACGTTTTATTTCTTTATCAGAATATAAAAGTTGTAATAATAGGAAATCTAAGTTTGAAAGTTTTTAACCTTTCCATTTTGGGATTTTCTTATTTTGGCCTAACTGTAGGCTTTTTTGTAGGGTTAAGTTCTAGTTCTGTTTTAAGTGCGGTACTCCCAGCTCTGCTTACTTTTATCGGTGGAATGATGGCTTATTACTTTTTTAATTCTAATAATGATCAAGCCTCTGATAATCAATCACTTTCAATGATTGCACTAATTTGTATTTCTATTTTTTTGT
>JANMYC010000961.1:0-3700 GCA_031381715.1 Saprospiraceae bacterium | reverse complement strand
ATGCCTTTTTCGATGCCTTGGTTGTAAAGGTCTTCATTGATACGTTCTATTAAGCCAAATGCCATGTTATTTTTATTTTCTAAATGAATTAAATTTAGAGAACTTTGTAATTGTTCATTCAGAATACTATCCTTTAGTTCTGTATGATATTGTACAAAATTAAAGATTCTTCGGATATAATGCTTGTCAAAATTTTCTGTCCATAACCGACGATATAAATCTATGATAAAAGCATATCGCCGCTTATCATCCATTATCGAAATACTATGACGAGCTGCCATCAATACATAACTCAATGGATTGTCACCGCGATAAAGATTTTCAACAGAGTAATCCTTGAGTTTAAAACTTTTATAACGGTAAGTTACTTCTGTTTCGATACATTTAGCGTGGTATTCAAATGGACGATATTTTTTATTGTCATCGGTGAATAGAGCAATCGCTTCTATGGGTCGATTAAATTTATCAAAAATACGATAGTAATAAATAAACATGCGCAAAGCAAAACTTTCATCTTCATAACCTTGTACTTCAATATGTAGCAGCATCCAAAGTTCAGTTCCATCCTTGCGGTAGATTTTGATAAGTTTATCGGCACGTCTTCCTTTTTGTTCAGATTCTGGGAACAGTTGCTCCAGTTCTTTGTCTAAAAATTCAATGCCTTTTTCAAAATCAAATATTTCATCTGCTTTAACATAAAAGTAACGAATAAATTCTTTAGGATAATCTTCAATGATACCTTTCCAAAGAGCATCTTTATGGATAAAAAGAGACATTTGACGTTTTAGGAACGCGGATAACGCTGATTTAACGGATTAACGAATAGTTTAAAATATATTCTATAACCTTTATATGATAACTAATCTCGATTCTCGGAGTTTCGCTTCGCTTCCCGATTTTCGGGATTTCGCTCCGCTCAACAACTAATAACCAATAATTAATAACCAATAACCATTATTACAACTCCAAACTCAAAACGAACTCCTCTCCCACTTCTTCTAAAATTAAATCTTTATTATTTTGTTGGGCGGTTTGGTACACCATTGGGATGCCGCGCCCGAGCTTATCTATATAGCGCAAGTTTTCCATGAATTTGAGCAATACGGGATTGGAAGTGTATGACACGCCCACTTTCATTTTCTCTATTGTAACAGTATTCGGCAATCTGCCCGGACTTCTAATTTCCAAACGGTCATTGAATAAGAACACTCGAATACGACTGCCACTAATGGCATAATTGCGGTGTAAACAGGCATTAACAACAATTTCTCTAAAAACTTTATCGGGATACAAAAAACGCGTAGCAACAGTTTGTGTACCCTTAATTACTGAGGGGGTCTGCATATTGTTCTTGATAACGGCTACGCAGGTATCAATTTGATAATCCAAGTTCCCTTCAATCACTTGCTTATCCAATAGAGTATCGTCTAATGCGTTCCCCGCAAAATGAGCAAAAGAAATGGAAGCATTGTGCAAAAATTTTTGTGGATTGATACCAAAAACCAATAATCCAGCAACTGTCACTTCTCCTTCTGAAGTCATCAAATCGGAATTGATGAGCAGCCGTTCTTTATCTGATTCATTAGAAAAGTCCACATTGTACTGCTCAAAATAACGGTCTAATTTTGCCCAATTCAAATCACCAATTTTTGTATTTGGAACGCCCGTAGCATCGAAATGAAAAATACCCGATTGCTGAAATAAACGCATGAGCTCTTGCGGGCTGGCTATTCGATTGGTCGAGCCTACTCTTACTAAATATTGGTGCTTGTTGGTTTGATAAGGTTTGTCTTTACCTTTGGGTACTTCAACGTGCACAATATCCTGATTGTTTATTTTTTCAAAATTGATGACCGTTTGTATAGGTGGTACAACATTTTGACGACAAATATTAGTCACCCATTCTTCGACTTGATTGGGGTTGTTGATACCCGTAATAGTCCCATTGTCTTCTACTCCGATTAAAATACTTCCACCAAAAGAGTTCGCAAATGCAACGATTTCTTTGGCAAGTCCATCGGGCGAAACACTTGCCGATTTAAATTCGACAGCATTGTTTTCACCTTGTTGAAGGAGTATTTGCACTTTTGAAACGGGCATTTTTGCGTTTTAAAAACCTACGTAATGTTTAGAAACACGAATTACTCTAATTAATACACGAATTTCACAATTTATTACTATAAAATTTACACATCAGCTATAAAATCGGAAGAATTTGTGTATAATTTGAGTAGTTCGCGGGAGATACCTAAGTAATTATTTTTAAATATAAAATATGGCATATATTTTGAAAAATATGAATTTGTGAGAATATTCTATGGGGACTATATTTGTCTAAATTTTTTTATACGCTTTTTCACGGCATTTGCCTTATTTAATGGCTGTCTGAAAAAATTTATCACCGTATATAATACCTTCAATATTCTAACACTTTTAAAACCATATTTCTCATCCAAAACATTTTTGAAAATGAATACCGTAGTATTAACATTTAAAAAGTATGTCCACGCTGAACTCTCTAATTTTACTTTTAATGTGATTCAGCGAATGAGTACCGACGCGCGTTTTACCACTTTAAAACCCCACGTGGATACGCTCAAAACCAATTATGATGCTTACATGAGCGCTGCTGCTCTCGCAGTGGACGGTGGAAAAGACCGCACGTTGGAAAAAAACATTAAGCTGGAAACAATGGTGAATCAGTTGGTAATTATCGCTCGATACGTCGAGATTTTAGCGGGTGATAATGAACTGACGATACTTGCCGCAGGATTTGAAACCCGCAAGGCATCTAGAGTTATCGCTGAACTCTCTGCTCCCACTGCACTATCCGTTATTAATGTCGAAAAATCAGGTTCAATCCGTCTGAATTGGGAAAATGTACCCGGTGCACTCAATTTTGCCATAGAAAACCTAGTAAAAGGTGAAACTGCTTGGAAAAATGGCAAATACAGCTCCACAAAAGAAACAATCCTGAATGGTTACGAGCCTGGTACTTATGTTGAGTTTCGCATCCGTGCCCTCGGTCGTCGTGGTCTTGAAAGCGATTGGACTGCGCCCGTGGGTGTTTGGATAGCGTAGTTTGATTATTGGTTGGTGGTGCTTAGTGCTTTGTACACGTTGTACGCTAAGCATTACCAACTAAGTATTAATTAGGCATTTAAGGCACGGCTTCGCCTTTCATGTGTCGAGAACATGTGACCTTAAAAAGGTGATTAGCGATAAGTGATTATTATTTAACCCAAAGTACACTTTAGAAACAAAGAGTCTTTTGAGGGTTTTAAAAAGATTAAGTCTAAAAATCCAAATACTCACTACTAAAAACACTATACTCCTAAGCCATTGCCTCCCTCAGTATCTTTCTTAAAATCACGACGATAGCGCCTAAAAAGCCGCCTAAAGCAAACCCGATAATCAAAGCCATTTTCTTAGATTTAATTTCAGGCTTTATGGGTGCAATAGGCATATCAATATCTTGGATATAAGGCAATTTACTTTCTAAAGCAAAACCCGCCAGATTAAGGTTTTTTTGCGTTTCGGCATATAGAGTACCGTATAACATGGCGTCTTTTTTATATCTATCCGCCTCACGCTTATCTTCTAAAAAAAGAGAACCTCTATGATTGTCTTCGTATTGGTCAGCACTTCTATCTTTATTTAATGATAATGCTCTTAAAGAATCTCCTTTCGCTTTAAAAAC
>JANMYC010000917.1:0-1770 GCA_031381715.1 Saprospiraceae bacterium | reverse complement strand
TAGCGCGCGGTTATGCGCCGTCAGAAGCCGCTATAATAGGTATGTACTTACACGGCGAAGCGGGGGATAAAGCGGCGGCTGAACTGGGGCAGGAGGCATTATTGGCAAGCGATATTGTCAATTGGTTATATAAAGGCGTTGCTTGAGGACTGCTCTAAAACCTTGAAAATACTGAGGGGGTATGGAATATCGATTTTTTTTGAATTGCCGTTTGGTAATGTTTTGACCGGCAAATGATTAGAACAATTATTTTTAAACTTTTTTTTAAATAAGTTAAACTTTTGTTGAAATATCATAAAATTATCTTATCTTTATCGTGTTGTTAAACCCATATTTACACCTCAGTAAATCCCTAAATAATCTCTTTGGATTTTAAATACTATTAGTATTTTATATCTCTCTCAGCTTAATTTCAAGTGTGTGAAATGCGTTTGAAATCTGATCAAATTGTGTTTTATAATAATATTTTTATTATTTATTGTTTAAAATTTCACAATGTTTGAGAATACATTTCCAATCACTAATTCACTTCAATTTTAAAAACCATTTTAGAACAAATTTTTTAACTATTTATCAACTGAAAAAATGAAAACAATTCAACCCAATTCAAATGGATTAGAAGTAAAGCACTGGGCGGCTTTTTTAAAAAAACAAAGCTTGTTAGCCGCCGAAACCGCAGTGTTTGATGATAACCTCAAAATGGCTACTATCGCCTTTCAATCTTCTAACAATTTAGATACAGACGCAGTAGTGGGGAACAATACTCTCAATGCGGCTAAGAAACTGGGCTTTGTGGATATATTCACGAACGAATTTCCTAACAGACCAAGCTTTTCAATAATCGGTAACAATGAAGCAAGAAGGTCGGTTTTAGGAGCTTTTGAGTTCAAGCCCGACCCTGCAGGAGATAGTCCGGAGGACATTGTTATTCTCGGTGATTGGGAAGATAAAAACATTGTAACGGTTGTGATTCCCCAACTAATTCCTCTTACTCATAAAAATACGGGAAAAGCGCGTTTTCATAAATTTGTGGTAGATAATGCCATGAAACTTTTTGCGGACTGGGAAAAAGAAGGCTTATTGAACAGAATTACTTCTTGGGATGGCGCACACAATGCTCGATTTGCTCGTAATAGTAAGTCCAATTTAAGTGCTCATTCCTGGGGTTCCGCTTTTGATATCAATGCGGGTGAAAATCCTTTAAGTAAGATGCCCGCATTGATAGGACAACAAGGCTGCGTGAGAGAATTGGTTGAAATAGCGAACGAAAATGGATTCTTCTGGGGTGGTCACTGGTCAAGCCCAATGGATGGAATGCATTTTGAGTGGGCGAATGTAGATGAGCAATCCAAAGGATTTGGTGCACTCATAGATATTGATTCTTTTGAGGATGATGGACGAGATATGATTTAAATCGAGAGCAATAATTTCAATTTCATTAAAATAAAAAAGCGCCGTAAATCATTGATTTACAGCGCTTTATATTTTTTATAGCAGTATGGTTGGGATAATACAATTAGAGCAAACGCGTCAAAAAATGTTGTAAAGTTTTAAAATACTATATCATAATTGGCTTTTATTTAAAGGCATTAATCCAAAATCTAAGAGTTTAAGCTATATAGATTTTAATTTATCATGGTCGTTCTCGGCATCGCCTACGCCGACGACATGCGCCGGCGATATCTCCAGCTCATGCAGCACCGCAGCGAGGCCGGTGGCCTTGGTGACGTTGGCCGGCAAGGCCATCACCGCGCCCTTGTTGAAGATCAC
>JANMYC010000901.1:0-14164 GCA_031381715.1 Saprospiraceae bacterium | reverse complement strand
GACTAAAGTAAGCGATTGCAAAGTGCGAGGACCTAAGCCGTTGAGCATCAATAAATCCTCAAATTTGTTGGTTTCGTTTTCTTGGGCTAACCATAAAATACTGCCCAGACGCTTCAAATCCACGTCTTTTGCCTTGATATCGCAGTAATTTGGCAGCTTCATGTGCGGAATTTCCTTCAAAATACTGAGGGGGTTCTCTTTCGTGATGTTGAGGATTGCTTGTTGCGTCGGCCCCGCCAATTTGTCCACCAAGTTCAAAATAGTGCCTTGATGTTCACCGCAAATCGCCGTGTGGGGTTCTTCGACGAAGGATTTTAGGCTATCCGAATTCCAATGATACCGCCTTGCCGTGGACGTTTCACCTTGCATTCCTTGTTGAATAACCGACCAATCGCCTTTATCACTTACCACAAAACTGTGTAAATACAGTTGAAAACCGTCTTGAATAGCCGTATTATCCACTTTTGCACTCAATTTTGAACAATGCGCTAAATAGTTGCCGTCCAAACCCGTTTTATCGCCAACTACCAAAAGTTCATTTGGCGTTTGCATACTGTCTTTTCCTTTGCCGCCGCAGACGTACAAGCCGAGTTCTTTTGAGTGCGGATTGAGTGATTTTTTCAAAGCACTCATCACTGCAGTTGTCACGCCCGACGAGTTCCAATCCATGCCAATCACTGCCCCAAAACTTTGAAACCAAAACGGGTCGGACAGTCGGCTCAAAAAGCCTTGTTGTCCATATTCCATGACAATCGCCTCCACAATCGGAAGTGACAATTTGGTCATTCTGTCAAATAACCAACTTGGAATTGAGCCACCCATGAGGGCTAAATCGGCTGAGCCTGAACGTTTCATATTTGCCCTTTTTTGATTAATTGTTGCTTTTCTTTTGCTAAAAAGTCCGTAATGCCTTGAACTTGCTTGTCAATATCCTTGATTTTTAGGATTGAAAAAATTAAAGCCCGTTTTTTACCATCGGTAATTTTGTCATAAATATCCTTCAAATTTTCATCTTGCATCAATAAAACAGTCAATACTTCTGGCACATCCACGCCAAGCGGATTTGGGTCTTCTTCAATCTTGAAATGCACGAAACTCCCTACTTTTTTACCCAATTGTTCAAGATATTTACCTGCGATAATAATGAAAAAATTGCCGTCACCAAGGTGATTTAAACCACATTGATAACTGATTTTTTCATCCAAATGACACACCAGACGAGTATGCCGCTTGCGCTCAAATTGGTTGATAATATCCGCTTCAATCGTCAGATAAAAATAACCACCTTTGATTTTTTCTAATTGACCAATTGCTTGTTGCCCTGCGTGAAATGTTAGATAATTCATTTGCCACCTTTCTTATTAAATTCTTTCCAAGCCAATAAGTACTTGACTGCCAATGATTTATGCTCGCCCCAAGCTTCGGCAACGTCCAACATTTGGGCTTTCAATTTCACATTTGGGTTCAATCCGTAGAGTTTGACCATGATTTCTTTTAAATGAAAATCATCGTAAGGAAACACATCGGGACGTTGCAAAGTGTAGAGCAAAATCATGTCAATAGTCCATTTTCCAATGCCTTTTATAGACGATAATTTTTCTACAACTTCCGCATCATTTAACAAAATCCAATTGATTTTGTTGACGGTGAAAAAATCAACAATCCGTTCAACCGTTTCAAATTTGCCAATGGCTAATTTAGAATTTGCGAAAGCCGTTTTTTCAAATTCAGAAAAATTATCCAACGTTAATCTTTCAATATTAGCGGTTTGCAGCATTTTTTGAAAAATCCGTTTCGTGCTGCGGTAATGAATTTGTTGTTCCAAAATGCACGACATTAAATCGTGAAAGACATCGTTTGTCGTTTCGATTGCGGGTTCTGGAACGATGCCGATGATGTTTTTGAGGACATCGTCGGCGTTTTGGAGTTGGCTGGTGGCTTGATTTTTCATTTCAAATTTTATAAAACCAATAAAACGCATAGTAGTCTCAACTATTCGATTACTTTTTTACTTTTGAGACCTCTATGTGCTATTGCGTACATTAATGAGTTAGTGAAAGGGCTAAAAAACACCATAAAAAATGGATTATTTAATAAAAGACGGGCAACTTGAATTAAAATATGAACCAGGAAAAGGAGCTTGGACATATCATATTGAAATCCCTAACACAAAGCACATCATCGGAAAATGGGGCTTTCTCAAAGTTTCAGGTTCTATTGATGGCTACAAATTAGAGGCGAAAAATCTTTTCACAATAAAGGGAAAAGAAAAATTGCTTTCAATAAATCAAACAATAAGAGAAGCAATCAATAAAAGTGGTGGCGACATGGTGACAGTCACGCTTCATCTATTGACATCAAATGAACGGGTAACAGAAGCACAAATTTTAGAATCATTCAAGGATTCGGGCGTTCTGAAAAAATTTGAAATACTAACTAATGAAGAAAAAACCGAGATTTTGACCCATATAATTGCTCAAAAAACCGAAGAAAAACAAATAAAAACCATCATTGAGCATATTGATAAATTAAGCAATTAAAACACTTCAATGGGCTTTGTTGAATTTTCCGAGAAGCAAAAAATATGGTAGCAACGTGAATTTAACCCGACTCTATTCCTCAAAATCGTCCCCTCGCAATTGCGTTTTTATCAACACTTTGACGTAATGCCGATTGCGGCGTTCTTTTTTAGCATCCGACCTTTTATCGTTTCGTTTGTCTTTGACAAGTCGTTCCAAGTCATTCAAATCTTCGATTTCTTTTACGTCATTGACGGAAGTGCGCTTTGGCATGATGGTAGATTTTTTTCAAATAATAGCAAGAAAAACAGTTTAAGGGCTGTTTTGTTGTTTCATCATATTATATCGAGTTAGCCTTTTTCAGGTAGTCTCTAAACGGTTCACTCAAAATATAGGCTTTTTCTATTATTTTTAGAAAGCCGTCGCCTTCAATTTCATCTTTTGTTAGATTATGCGATACCGTAAAATTTTTATATCGTAAATATTCCACAAAAAGGTGGTCTTTTGCGAAACCCTGCGGACTGGTTTTTAGTGGCTCAGTAAAGTTGGATAAGCCCTCGAAAAAGTCTTTAAATTGTTTGTTATCCAAAATATTTTTTAATGATTGTCCATCGTAATCAATTGCGTCTCTGATGTTTTTTAGTGTTTGTTTATCGGGATTGTGATAACCACAACCAACAAACGAATTCTCCCCCCCTACTGAAATGTGCAAAGGTGAAAAAACATCCGTTTTGTCCATAATTGAAAACGTGAAGAAATCTTTATAAATTGGTAAGTTTGGGTTGTACATTCTATTATTTGTAATTCTTGATATACAATTTTTGGGCTCAAAACGACTGAAATGTGGGTCGTATTGACATAGCATTGTCAAGATGTCTCGCACTTGGTCAAGCCACTTTTCCTTAGCGGTGACGTATCGCTCACGGTTGTCGTCCATCCATTCTTTGCTGTTGTTTTGGCGTAGGTCTTCCAAAAAACCTAAGACTATTTTGTTGTGATTCATATTCATTTTATTGACTGATTGAATAAATTATGCCATTACGGGCGCGATTGAATATAACAAAAGGGCTTTAAATTTCACGAAAACTTATAAGACGACCTAATCATATCTAAAACGGTCGGTGTCAAATCCTCTAAATCCGTCAAACGGACGTGAACTTCGTATTTTCCCGACCATTCCACGCATTTGAAAATGGGCGGTGCATCCGAAAAATCAGTCCGATAAAACTTAATATTCAAGACCTTTTGCATCGGTTTGGCGACCAAAAACGTTTTTTGATGCGTAAAAACGACGCAGTTTTTGGTAGCACTAAATAGTACGCCTTCCCAATCCATTACCTCCAAAAGTAGGGCATCGAAAAGGTCGGAAACGACTTGTTGCTTACCGTCAAACAGGTCGTCCAATTCTACTTTGGCGCAATAATGCCAACCTTTGCTGCTGCGGACATTTCGACCACATTTTGGGCAAATTTCCATTCGTTTATCGTCAAAGTTGATGTAAAAAGTAGGTAATTTCTATTTCAAACAACAAAAAGTTAGGAATGTTTTGAATTTTGAGACCCCTCAGTATAAACGCCATTTTCAGGTATTTTTACCCTAAAAGTGGCGTTTTATGAAAAAAACAGACCATAAAACCAAAGTCGCACAGTCTGTTCTCGAAAACTATCGCAAAAAGTTATTGTCTTGAAAAACGGGTATTTAATGCGCTGAACTCACGTCCACAACTTCGCCTTTTTTGATTTTAGCCAAAAAAACCAAAGGCAACACCGCCGCGCAAATCAGACCAATTACTAAAAACCCTTCGGCATAACTCATCACGGCGGATTGAAAAGACACCGTTCCTTCTATTGCTGCACTCGCCATTTTTTCCGCTTCGTAAAGGGATTTGCCTTGACTTTGAAACCCTCTAATCAAACCATAAAAGCGTTCATTCGCTTCGGGATTGTAGAGTGAAACATTGCTCATCAAATCATTGCGATGTACCGCAAAACGGCGGGTTACGAACGTGTTTATAACCGCAATGCCAATCGCACCGCCCAACAAACGCAACATATTCGATAAGCCCGATGCTTGAGCAATCGCTTGACCTTTGAGACCCGAAAGCGTTAAACCCGCCACTGGTACGAAGATGAAACCGAAGCCAAAACCCCGAATCATTTGGGGCCAAAACCAATCCCATTCGCCCGATTGCGGGGTTGCCAAAAAGTAAGTGATAAATTCATAGCCAATAACAGCCGTAAAACCGACGGTAACTAATATTTTTGGACTCACGCCTTTTTGTAAAAGCGTTGCGTTCAGACCCATCAGCATACCCGTGAGAAACGAACTTGGCAAAATCAGTAAGCCCGTTCGGGTGGCGTTCCAACCCAAAAACGCCTGAACGAAAACGGGATACAGGAAAACTGAACAATAAATAGCTACGCCAAAAGCCATACTCATGATACAACCAATGACTACATTTCTATTTTTTAGCACCCTTAAATCTACAACTGGGTTTTTGGCTACAAACTCTCGAATGATAAACGCAATAATCCCACCAATGGACAACATGAAAAAGGTGCGAATAAAATCACTGTTGAACCAATCTTTTCGCTCACCTTCTTCAAGAACCATTTGCAAACTACCAACGCCGATAATTAAAAAGAGAATGCCCCAATAATCTACCTTGCCAACCAAAGGTGATTTCGTACCTTTTATGTATTTCCAAGATAAAAAAGTGGCGATAATACCGATTGGAATATTGACGTAAAAAATCCAACCCCACGAAAAATTATCGGTCAAATAACCACCTAAAACGGGCCCTAACGTGGGACCCATGACGATACCCGCGCCAAAAATACCGTTGGCTTTATCCACTTCTTCGGGCGGAAAAGTCTCGACCAAGACCGTTTGCGCCGTTGCCAACAATGCCCCACCGCCTATGCCTTGCACAAACCGCCAAAAAACGAGCATATAAATAGAGCCAGAGGCACCGCACAAATAAGACGCAACCGTGAAGAGAATAACCGAAGCTGTGAAGTATACTTTTCGCCCAAAAATATTGCTCAAAAACCCCGTCAACGGGATAATAATGATGTTTGAAATGGCGTAAGCCGTTATGACCCAAGCGGTTTCTTCAATAGTTGCCCCCAAATTGCCCGCAATTTGACGCGTCGCCACGTTCACAATTGAGGTATCAATCAACTCCATGATGGCGCATGTAATCACGGTAATGGTGATGAGCCATTTTTTTGCGCCCACTTCGTAAGTAGGCTGTTGGATTGTATTTTCCATGATTATTTAGATTTGATTTTTACCGTTACACTCATGCCCGCACGAAGCGGAAAATTAGCGTTTTGGGGGTCTTTTATGACGATTTTTACGGGTATGCGTTGGGTTACTTTTACAAAATTACCCGTAGCATTGTCGGCGGGTAGCAAGGAGAATTTTGCGCCCGTAGCTTGCGAAAAAGACGAAATAGAGCCTTCAAAAGTCTTATCATTGTAAGCATCAATCGTAATTTCGGCGGCTTGCCCGACTTGCATTTTTTCGACTTGGGTTTCCTTAAAATTAGCCACTACCCAGATATTTTGGTTGTTCGTAATCGCCATTAAAGGTTGTCCGACAGCCACAACTTGCCCACGTTGCACACTTTTTTTAGAAATAATGCCGCTTGCGGGTGCAGTAATGGCGCAATATGAGCGCATTAATTGGGCGGCTTCTAAGTTGGCTTCGGCTTGTTTGACCGTCAATTCAGCGAGGGCAATACCGTTATCGGATGTATTAATGCTCGATTGAGTGGTCGAGATTTGCGTTTTAGCGGCTTCCACTTGCTTTTGTAAAGCCCCGATTTGACCTTCGGCAATGCGTAATTGTGCTTCGGCGGCTTGTTTTTCGGCTAAAATACCGTCAATTTGGAGTTGAGTAGCCGCTTTTTGTTCCAATAAAGTTTTAAAACGTTCGTAGTTTTTAGTTGTAATATCCACCCGTACTTTTGCCGCTTCTACGCCCGCTTGCAACGATGCCATGTTCGCTTCTATGGCTTTGGAATTGGCAGCTACTGATGATACACTTGACGCAATTGTACCTTTGCCACTTTTAGATAATTGGACGTTTTGTTTGGCAATCTCGATGGCAATTTCTGCCTGTTTTACGGCAATACGATAGTTGGCATCGTCCAATAAAACGAGGGTATCGCCTTCTTTTACGGCTTGATTGTCTTCAACCAAAATTTTTGTAACGGTACTGTTAATTTTGGGAATTACGGGACTAATATCCGTTTCCAATTGAGCATTATCGGTTTCTTGTTCACCGCCACAACTGGTTAAAAAGAGACTGCATATCAAGACGATTATGGTATTTAACTTTATCATTTTTTGACTATTTAATTTTTTATTTTAATGAAAATTATGAAAAAAGGCAAAATTTTGTCATTTAGAAGGAATGATAATCAATGTGTTATGAAAAAAAGCACCCCCTCAGTATTTTTGCTTAATTGGTTGATTTTAACAGTTTTCGATACGCTAATTCTGCGTTTGCAATCGCCGTTGTTAGGTTGATTTGAGTTTGGATTAAAAGGGTATTAGCGTTCAAAAATTCAGTTGCCGTGGTGGTTTGAGATTTGAATTTATATTCTTCAACTTTAAAATTTTCAGTCGCTTGCTCCACCGCTTTTTGTGCCAATTGAATTTTTTGTTTCGTTTGTAAAAAATTATTATAATCGGTATTAACTTCCAAGACAATCCCTTCTTTTGCTTGCTCAAAGACACTGTTTAGCTTAGAAATAGCTAATCCGCTTTCCTTCATTTTTTCCTTATTGGTGTATATGTCCGTCAAATTCCAATTAAAAAAAACGCCAATATTCCACGTAGGCGTAAACTTAGCTTCGTTCGGGAAAAGCCTTTGGTTCGGCAAATCCACGTTCACGCTACCACCCGCACTAAGGGTAGGAAGCGTATTCGTTTTAGTGAGTTTCATGCCGACATTGGCTTGCTCTTTTCGCACATCTAACCCCCTCAGTTCCGCCCTGTTTTTGAAGGCATTTTGGAGATATTGGTCAAACCCGTCCACTTGTGGTTCGGTTGGCGGCAAGGTCTCGGGAATGTCGATACTCGCTTGCGTATCCAAACCCGTGAGGACGCATAAATTGTACTTCAATAAGGTCTGCGTGTTGTCAATATCTGACAAATTAGATTGCAACGTTGTGATAGCCAAATCAATTTTTAGCACGTCATTTGCCAAAATAACGCCTTGTTTTACGAGGTTTTGAGCATTTTCTCTTTGATTTTTCAACAACTCAATATTGGCTTTCAACAATTTTTCGGACTGCCTAACCGTAAAAAGCGTGTACCATAAATTCGTAATCGAATAGGCAATATCCACCTTCGTTTTTTGCATTTCTGCTTGAATTGCCTTCTTATCGAGTACCAATAATTCACCGCCCAACTTCACTTTATCGCCCGCCCAAACGAGTTGGCGCACCTGCAAAGCGTTGTACGATTGATTTAAGATTTGAGGATTTAGCACCACATCGCCCGTCGGAAACGAGACTTGAAACGGCGTGATATTGTCGCTGATACGGATGTAACTCAAGCTTAAACCCAATTGTGGCAACATCGGATTTCGGTTTTGAGCAATTTTAGAATCGGTTAGTAGCATACTAATACTGTCCGTTTTCAACTGTTTGCTGTGCAAAATGCCCAACGAAACGGCATCATCTAAACCTATAATGCGTGGACTTTGAGCCTGTGTAGCAAGGCTGAAAATCAAGCAAATACCACCGATTAGCAAGGGTATTTTTTTGTTATTTTTTTTACTCATTGTTAATTATTTATAATTTAAAATATAATTCATTTTATGACTTATGGTCATTTTTTAAGATAAAAAATATATTGCGTTTGTAAGATTGCAAAGTTATGAGGCATCCACTTCGCAAGAACTACCATTTGGTAGAAAGCCCACTTACTAAATTTTTTATAGAAGGATTGAACCGAATTTAAAATTTAATAAAACATAAGCATTTGATAATCAATTACTTAATCAAAAATATGAAATAATAAAATTAAGTTCATTTTATGACTAACGGTCACTTTTAAAAACAAAAAAAATTTTATTGCTCTTTTTATTTTTATGATATACTTAACCGCTTTTTTTCTAAAAGGTTTTTGAGTTTTGAGAAAAAATTATTTTCTTATTCCCTTCTCGAATATTTCAATGTATGTGTTTAACAAATTGCGCTCCTCAATACCCATTTTCTGTTCCAACAACGTACCCCGAACCTTTATAAGCTGCAAAACACCGACGGTTGCTCCCCACATTATCATCGTCAAATGCAGAAGATTTAAGTCCGGGTTTATCGTGCCGTTTTCTACGCCTTTTTGAGCAATACCCCTAACAAGATGCGTAATTTTCTCACTCCATTGCGCCATTTCTTCGGTTTCGGTATGTTTATTATTGGCTTCGTAAAGCGACATTAAATCGTAATAGAGCGGATTTTTTTTGTAGAAAAAATAATTGGCTTTGATAATATCTTTCAATTTCTCAACGGGCGTGGTTTTCTTTTTTTCAATTTTTTCAAAGTCTTTGAACAACATTTCACGTGCTTTCATCGTCAAGATGGTCAAAATTTCCTCTTTACTCTTGAAATACAAATAAATAGTTCCTTTCGCCAACTGCGTTTCAGAGGCAATCAAATCCACACTCAGCCCGTGTAAACCTTGCACCGACATGATATTTTCAGCCACTTTGAGGATAAACTCCCGCCGATTTTGTTTCTCAATTATTTTTCTGTCCAGTGTACTCATTTCATGCGTCAATTTTAAGAACGTCGCAAAGTTATAGAAAGCTAAATAAAAAATTAAGATATTTTGTTCATTCGGGTATTGGCGGATGTTGCGTTTTTTTAGCACCCCTCAGTATAAATGCCTCTTTCAACGCCAAAACGCTTGATTATCTATTTGGTAATCAAGCGTTTATGGGTTTTGTACCACCTCAGTATTTCCTCTTTTAACTCATCGCCAAAACATTACAATTCAATAAAACCTGCTGCAAATCCGCTCCACCTGACCGCAACGGGTCAATGGCTTTAACCAACTCTGTACGCATCGCAAAAAGCTCTTCTCGGTTGTATTTTTTTGAGCCTTTTACGAGTTCCAATTGCATCAAAACGGCTTGCATTTTGAAAATACCAATTCAAACAATATTTACAATTTTGTAACACTATTTTACATACGTTTTCGGCGTCGATGAGGGAATCAAGGTAACTTTACAGTATTCTATGTTATTCTAAAAATCTTAAGACTGTAAAATGAAAAATCATAACTTGAATATACTATTCAATCTGCTATTTTTTACTTTATCCTTTACATCTTCCTGCAACGGGCAAGTAAAAAACGACTTGCCAAAAGACAGTTTGAGTAAAGCTCGGTATGAACCCAATTTCATTCCTTCTGGGCAGCCTATAACGAATGCCGCAGATTACGACCCTTATTTTACAGAAACAAAAACCATAAACACGTCTTATGGCTCCCAAAGTATCACCCGCAACATTGTGCAGGATAGGAACGGTCATTTTTGGTTAGCGTCTTGGGAGGGTATCATTCGCTACGATGGCACAACCTTCACTAACTTCACAAATAAAGACAGTTTGAGGCGTTATCGTGCTTTTTCAGTTTTAGAAGATAAGGCGGGGAACATTTGGTTTGGCACTATTGGCGCAGGCGTTTATAGATATGATGGACATTCTTTTACCAATTTTACGACCAAACAAGGGCTTGTCCATGATAAGGTTGGTTGCATTTTAGAGGATAAAAAGGGCAATATTTGGTTTGGTACAATGGGCGGTGTAAGCCGTTACGACGGGCACTCATTTCGCAATTTTACAACAGAAGATGGTCTGGCCAATAATGATATTAATTCGATTATAGAAGATAAAACAGGAAAATTCTGGTTTGGAGCCCGTGGAGAATCCTGTACTTTTGATGGTAAATCTTTTACTAAATTGATAAACAATGAAGGCTTGGCTTTTAAAAACATTCGTTCTATCATAGAAGATAAAAACGGTAATATTTGGGTGGGTGGTCAAGACGGGCTCAACCGCTACGAACCGTCTGCTGACAAGGCAGGTAAAAAATCATTTACCAATATCACCCCTAATTTTGTGGGTTATATTTTTGAGGATAAAAAGGGTGATATTTGGATAAGTGTGTCTGAGGGTTCTTCTTATAAGATGGTTTTGTCCCGTTACGATAAAAAGTATTTGCCTTTCGAACAGTCAAATTTGACCCCAATTAAAAAACAGAATGGGCAAGTTTTTGGTATTTTAGAAGATACAAAAGGCAATATTTGGTTTGGAACGGAGAATGGCGTTTCCTACTATGATGGAAAAACATTCACTAATTTTCTGGCTAACTAACGAATTAATTGGGCGTTCAAAAAATCTCTAAAATTGGGTAAAATTCGGAAAATACTGAGGAGCCTATTTCCCCACAAACAGTTGATTATAAACTATTTATAAATGGCAAATAATAATTTTTATCCGCAATTTTATTCTTCGTTGTTGCTATTTGTTTTTCTGACCTCATGCAATGGGCAACCAAAACAAACAGAAAGAAAACAGCAAATACTCGCACAAAGTGTGAAAATAGACTCCTCCGCGCAAATTTCCGAGTATGTCGTTGAAATCTTTGAGGACACGAAAGGGAATTTGTGGATGGGAACCATGTCAGATGGGGCAGTCCGTTTTGATGCCCGTCTAAATGACTCAGTCGGGCGGGGAAAAACACTTACTTATTTTTCCACGAAAGACGGATTGTGTGATAATACGATTGCAAGTATTGCAGAAGACAAAGAAGGGAATATTTGGTTTGGCACCCATGCGGGAGCATCCAAATATGATGGCAAAACATTTACTAATTTCACAGAAAAGAAGGGTTTGCATGGCATGGGGTGTAAAATTCTGGTAGATAGAAAAGGTACTATTTGGGCTGGTACCAATCATGGTGTTTTTCGCTTCAATGGTTCTTCATTTTCTGCGTTCGATATTCCCAATCCTGTTATAAAAAATCCCTCTTATAAATGGGTAATTGGTAAAGTTTGGAGCATTATTGAAGACAAACAAGGGAATATTTGGTTTGGCAGAGATGGCTTGGGTGCTTCTAAGTTTGATGGCACTTCGTTCACCCATTTTACCCAAAAAGATGGACTTTGCAGCAATAATGTGAGTGAGATAGTTGAAGATAAACAAGGGAATATTTGGTTTGCGTGTCTCTCGTATGACCTGCCAAAACCTATTAAAGAAGGTGGTTTATGCCGATATGATGGTAAAACTTTCACAAAGTATCCTCAAATGGAAGGACTTAGTAAAAATGATATTTATAGTGTTTATAGTGATAAAAAGGGCAATATTTGGGTAGGTGCAACGGGGCTTGGTGTGTATCAGTACGATGGAGAATCCTTTAAATTTTACAAAGGTACAGACCGTATGGATTTGACTTGGAGTATGGGTATTCAAAGTATTTTGGAAGATAGGAAAGGGACACTCTGGTTCGGTTTTTCGGGTGGGCTTTTTCGTTTTAATGGCACTTCAATTATGAATGTTACTCAAAATGGTCTTAAAAATTAAAATTTGAAAACTTGAGATTTGAACATTAATATTTATAGCCACCCCCTCAGTGTTTTGCTGTTTTTAATCGATTTTAGCCTAAAAAAAACTTTTTTTAAAACGATAAGACCAAATATGGCTACTAAAATTCAACAAAACGTCGATAAATTAACTTCTAATCTAAAGACCCTTTTTTTAATAGACGCATTGGGCGCTCTATTGACAGCATTCTTTTTAGGCGTAATTTTGGTAAAATTTGAAGAGAGTTTTGGGATGCCCCGAAGAGTGCTTCATTTTTTATCCCTCGTGGCGTGTATTTTCATGGTGTACTCGTTTTGTTGTTATTTTTTCATCGCCCGCAATCGGCAACCCTATTTGAAAGCGATTGCCATTGCGAATATGATGTATTGTTGTCTGACGCTTGGTTTAGTGTTTTACTTTTATCAAAGTCTGACTATTTTAGGATTAATCTATTTTTTACTTGAAATCATGGTGGTGAGCGTTTTGATATTTATCGAACTAAAGGCGAGATGAAAAAGGATAAATTGATATTCGATTCATGCAATCATTAGAACACAGCGAAGATTGGTTAAGTAAGCCTAGAAAATACTGGTTATTATTAGGTTTTGTTTCACACATTCAAAGTCCAATAGCTCAAACATTTTGAGTAGATAAATCGTTTAGTCAGTCAGACAATCTACTATTCAGAGTTGTCCATTTATTCGTGCATTTTAAAATAAAAATATGATAAACTTGATAAAAACATCACTCGGTCGCCTACGCATCATCGCTTTTACTGAGGGGGTATCTTTCCTCATTTTGCTATTTATTGCTATGCCTTTAAAATACATTTGGGGACAGCCCGCGGCGGTTAAAAACTTTGGTTCGATTCACGGCTTGCTATTCGTTTTGTATATTTTAACCGTTATTTTGTGCAAAGTAGAATACAATTGGTCAATTAAAAAAACACTCGTTTTATTGGCCATTTCCGTAATTCCATTCGGCAATTTCTACGCTGATAAACATTATTTGCAATCTGAGAATCAATAATTTTCACTTGACTATCTGATTCATAATCAATCAGTTATGCAATTAGAAAGTCCTCGTATTATTTTTCAAAATTATGGTGTATTAAACTCTCCAAAATGCCATAGGATTCCCGAAGGGTCGTGTAAAAAACATTCTCTTCCCCATGGCAGCTCACGGATAGGCGTTAGGCGAACACTGTCATACTTAGCAGTAAGTTCTAACGCCGAAAGTTCTTTCCAAAAGCGTTTTACATCTTCTACCTCCATAAAAATCATGGAATTGTCTATCCAATCTTTTACGTAAGCATCCTGCAAGTAAAAGCCCAATCCTTCCGTTTTAAAATAGGACATATTAGAGGATAAAATGCTTTCTTGAAAACCCAAATCTCGGTAAAATTGCCTTGATAAATCAAAGTTTTTAGCGCCTATGAAAGGTCGAATTGATTTAGCTTTATGTTCCATTTTTCTATTTTTTAAATTAAACCTTCTTTATCAATAAAATTCCTGTCGCTATAATCCAACTAACCAGCGTAAAAATAAAGTTAGTGATTTACAATGTATGCTATTATAAAATGTGCGAATCCACTTTTTGATAAATAATTTATTCAATTATAAAAAGCATAAAAGTACAACAGTATTGCAATAAAATGAGAATCAAGCACCCCCTCAGTATTTTGCATTATTTTAGCGTATCTTTAAGCGTTAAAACAAGCCCTTGTGATGCCTCTGTGATATTTAATTCATTCATTTGTACCGAATTTTAAAGTAATTTTATGGACATTTGATGTGTTTTCAAATCTAAAATCCGTTATTAAAATCTGTACGCCATGAAAAAAAATCTTTTATTTTTTGCGTTTTTAATGCTTTTTTTGTCTTCAACGAACGCCCAAAAATTGGCAAATTTGGATAAAAGCCCAATGGATATGGCTTATTATCCCAATGCCTTCGCTCACGACCGCAAATTTTCACCCGAAAAAGTAGGTGAAAAAGCCTTCGCCCGTGTCACGTATAGCCGCCCCGCAAAAAAAGACCGTGAA